>JAMBLH010000124.1 GCA_023336875.1 Actinomycetes bacterium | reverse complement strand
GTGGGAACAGTTCACCCTACGCGGATGTTGGAAATTGTGGACAAGGTGTGGCTACCATTCCACACAACTGAGGAGCACGATGACCAACGGCACTGAAGGCAGCATCATTGAGATCGCCTCTCCCGCGCCCCGAGGTGCCGCGACAGACGTCGAGATAGACCGGACGGCACTTGAGGCAGCTCTTGACTATATCCGTCCCGCTCTCCAGGCAGATGGGGGAGATGTCCTCCTCGAGTCGATACTTGGTGGCACCGTCAACCTCCAGCTTCTCGGGGCGTGTGGCGGCTGTCCGATCTCAGAGACGACAGTCACTGCCGGCATCGAACGAATACTCAAGGACAGGGTCCCCGGCGTCGTTGAGGTTCTCGCCAGCTGAGGGCGGACGTCGCCTGAACCGTTATGGTCTCGGTGATGGAACTCAACCGACTCATCGATGCAGCCTCGTCAGGTGATCCTCGCGCGCTCGGACGGCTCTGCTCCGTGGTCGAACAAGGCGATGCGTCCGCCCGGATCCTCGCTGCCAAGCTCTACCCATTTGGTGGAAAGGCCTGGACCACAGGCATCACCGGAGCGCCGGGATCTGGAAAGTCGACGCTCGTGTCTGAACTCGTCGGGGACATTGTTGGTGAAGGGGAGCGTGCAGCGATTCTTGCCATTGATCCATCCAGTCCGCTGACAGGAGGCGCCATCCTCGGCGACCGGATACGCATGAGCGCCCACTCAGGCAATAGCAATGTCTTCATTCGGTCGCTGTCGAGTCGTGGACATCTGGGCGGGATTTCGACCGCAACGCCCGCCATGGTTGCCTGTTTGGACGGAATCGGCTTCTCCGAGATCTTCGTCGAGACGGTCGGAGTCGGGCAGTCCGAGGTCGAGATCGCTTCATCTGCCGATACCACGATCGTTGTGGTCCCCGCGGGATGGGGCGATGCCGTCCAGGCGGCGAAGGCAGGGTTCCTCGAAGTTGCTGACATCTTCGTGGTGAACAAAGCCGACAGGGATGGCGCCGATGCAACCGCAGCCGACATAGATGCAATGCTCGAGATAGGGCCAGAGACACCGTGGCGCCCGCCAGTGCTCCTCACCGTTGCCCTGGAGGGCACAGGCGTGGATGCTCTAGCCGCTGCGGTACGCGAGCACCGCGAGTTTCTGGTGGCCAGCGGCGAGCTGAAGTCGAGGCGCAGACGAAGGGCTGCCCACGACCTGTCGATGGCGCTCAGAGGCAGCATCGACAAGTCCATCGACACCGATGAACCGACGGCCGACCTCCTTGATGCCATCGTCACACGTAGAACTGACCCCTGGACCGCGGCAGACCGTCTCCTCTACTCGCGGTAGACCGTATCAGTTGATCTGAGACCCTGGATCCGATCCCGTTGCGCGTAACGCGATGTAGATGGTGTGGCTACGAGGCCTGATGTCGATCGTGAGCCAAGCATCATGCTGCCCGAGCGCTAGTGAGCTTGTCTGTTGCACCCGGAGACGGCCACTTAGCGCGGCGGCGCTGAGCAGGGCAATGCCACCCAAAACGAAGGCGAATCCTGCTATGCCGATGCCTCTCATTCTCTCATACGCGACACCCGTGACGGGCAGAGTGGGCGGCGGTGCTGTTGTCGGCGGTG
>JAMBLH010000123.1 GCA_023336875.1 Actinomycetes bacterium | reverse complement strand
CCGAAGATGTCGGGACGTCGATCCGGATCCTGGCCGTAGAGCGTCACAGAGTCGAATGCCGTCGACAGGCGCACTGCAGGCATGCCGGCTGCAAGATAATGGAAGCGGCGGTTTGTCTGCTCCGGCCCTCCCTCACCGGCGAACATCCTTGTCGGGTCCTCCTGCTCGCGCTTGAAGGGGAATACACCTGCCGTGAAAGGAAAGCGTCCGGGGAGGTTCTCCTGGGTCAGCCAACGGACGCGATCAGCCCATCCGTCGAACCGCGGATGGATGACCTTTGGGAATGTCGTACCGGACATCGTCTCGACCTCGTTGTCGACCACGATCTCCTTCCCGCGAACCTCATAGGTGACATCACCTCCTGCGTGCGCATCGACCTCGGTATCCCACGCCTCGAGCGACGACAGAAGGCTGTCGGGTACGTCCTCCCTGAGCACGTACGCAAGCTCACCGAGGGATGCATCCGGCGCCAGGACGCTGGTTCGCGCAACGGCCTGAAGGCTTCCAGCTGCAATGGCTGACTTCTCAGCCTCGGTGTCGTATGTCCGAATCGTGTCTGCGATCTCAGATAGGTACCGGACGCGGCTCCGAGGAATAACAGGGTCGCCTCCCGACCTCCCCTCGCGATGGCTCACCGATCCCAGCGCATCAGGAAACCGGTCCTCGACAGTGCGCATGATCCACTCGTAGAGACGTTGTGTGCCATCATCATTGAAACGTGAAGCAATCGTGGCGACCACAGGCAGATCATCATCGGCGATGTCGAACGCCTTACGGTTGCGACGCACCTGTTTGCGGACGTCGCGCAGCGCGTCATCTGCACCTCTGCGATCCGCCTTGTTCACGGCGATGACGTCGGCAAAGTCCAACATGTCGATCTTCTCGAGCTGTGTCGCTGCGCCATACTCTGGCGTCATGACGTATACCGCAACATCTGATGCGTCAACGATCTCGGTGTCTGATTGGCCGATGCCTGATGTTTCGAGGAGCACGAGGTCGAAGCCAGCAGCCTTGACGATGTCAACAGCCGACGCAACGTGTGGGGACATCGAAAGGTTTGCCTGCCTCGTCGCGAGGGACCGCATGTAGACGCTCTCCCCCTCCACTGCGTTCATCCGAATCCGATCACCTAGAAGGGCTCCACCGGAACGCCGCTTCGTGGGGTCGACTGATATGACAGCGATCTTGTGGCCGGGGAAGTCCCGCCGAAATCTGAGGACGAGTTCGTCGAGAATCGAAGACTTTCCTGACCCGCCCGTTC
Source organism: Actinomycetes bacterium (assembly GCA_023336875.1). Taxonomy (GTDB): domain Bacteria; phylum Actinomycetota; class Acidimicrobiia; order Spongiisociales; family UBA5794; genus B3-G11. Next base: position 3,031 of record JAMBLH010000123.1, on the reverse strand, counting down.
CTGTGAACCCCACGACGGGAACATTCCGCGTCTCAACTGCTTCCCCAATCGCCTCAAGCAATGCCGTGCGCTCGTCACCGTCGTTCTCCGCGACAGTGATAGCTCTGGCGATTGCATGGTCATCACCTGCGAGCACTCGCTCGACCATGTTCTCGATGGGTGGCTGGTCGTAATAGGCAGCTGTGATGAGGTCATCGATCATCCCCTGAAGCCCCAGTCTCCTTCCGTCGTCGGGTGAGTAGATTCGAGCAACTCCGCTGTCATTGAGTTCCACGCCCTCCTCAGGGAGGATCGTCCCTCCCCCGCCGCCGAAGAGTCGGATGTCCTCGCCGCCGGCAGCGTCGAGAAGCTCTCTGAGGTAGCGGAAGAACTCCATGTGACCGCCCTGGTAGGAGGTGACCGCTACCGCGTGGGCGTCCTCTTCTATGGCGGCCTCTGCGATCTCAGCCGCGCTTCGGTCGTGTCCCAGATGGATGACCTCAGCTCCCGATGCCTGGAGGATCCTTCTCATGATGTTGATCGCCGCGTCGTGCCCGTCAAAGAGCGCCGTAGCTGTCACAAGGCGAACGTGGGGCGATGAGGCCATCTCAACAGGATAGGGAGAGATTCACGCCTCAACGGAGATTGGTTTGCGATCGCTGCCCGGTGCCACTACTCATGCTGATCAATCGTGCGGTCGTCGGTCGGCGGCAGATGCTCACGCCCCTCCTTCACTCCGATCACCGAAGTGCCGGCGATCGCGATCCCAGTCGCAGAGGTCACAGCCAGAGCGACGAGTGCGCCGGCGTCAACAAAGGCTCCACCGAGCGCGGGACCGAACGCTCGGCCCAGCGCCATCACGCCCTGCGCATCGCCAGCCCGCTCAGATGGTTCAAGTGATCTGTCGACGAGCATTTGGAGCACACCGGGGACGCCCACCCAGAAGGCAAAACCCCACCATGTCATGCCGACGTAGAACATCCACGTCGGTCCAATGACCGTCAGAACTGCGGCGGGCCCGATCGAGGCGAGGAACCATCCCGGATAGCGAATACGAGTGGAAAGTCGCGCTCCGGCGATCGCGCCTGCGGCATTCATGCTGAAGGCAATCGATGAGGTGAACGCAGTAAGACCATGAATGTCTCTCGCAACGATTGTCTGGTTGATGAAGAGTGAAGATCCGAAGAACGTCAGAGCGAAAAGCGACGCGAGCAGAATGCGATTGGACCGAGATCCCGAGATGACGCCTTTGGCGCGCTTGCGTCCCGCGACCGGTGCCCACAACACGGCTGCTGGAACGGCGGCGATCGCAAGAGTCGCATAGATCGCCTGGTCTCCCCAACCTGAGATGAGCGCCATTAACGGTGCTGCTAGGAGTGCGGTCATAGGACCGGTCGCTGCTATCGAGGACATCGAACTCTTCCGCTTCATTGCGTTCGACCACGTCAACCATGTCATCGTGCCCGCAGCTGCTCCCGCCAGGACCCGGAGAACCAGTAGAACTGCGTATAGACCAGCGAAGACACTGAGCAGATTCAGGATCACGAGTGAGATCGCAGCCACCCGTAGAAGCTTGCCTGACGGTCGTAGTAGTCGGGGAAAGATGAAATTTACCGCAGCGAACGCGCCGACCTGTGCCACCGATATGGAGCCAGCGAAGCCCTCAGAGATCCCGTAGTGCTCGGACAGCGGGGTGATGAGAAACGGAGTCGACGCGAACAGGAGTGTCACGGCGGCCGTCGCCGCGATCAACGCGAGAGGTGCGCCCTGACGGCCACCGTAGAGAACTCTGGACGGAACGTGCATCACCGGATTATCGCTGTGACTGGAGCCGTGCGGTTCGGTAGGAGGCTGCTGATCGATGCCGTTGGCCAGATCGGCGACCGTACGCATCACTCGCAAAGGGCTCGTTTCCGCGACTCCTTGTGGAGAATCGCGGAAACGAGGCCACAGCGAGTGGTGATGGAAGGTCGTCGAGCTGGCCGACAAGCACTATTCAGCAGTCTTCTAAGATCGATTGATGCCAACAATCCGCGTTTCACCCGACAATGTCGAGGTGGCCTTCTCTCCCAAGGCAAACATCCTGGACACGCTGCTCGATGCAGGCGTACCCATTGACCATCTCTGTGGCGGGAGAGCCCGTTGCTCCACCTGCCGCGTGTTTCTCCTCGAAGGACTCTCGAACGTGTCTGAGCGAACGGAGGCGGAGGACGCAATGGCAACGAAACTCGACTTCCCACCACGGGTACGCCTTGCATGTCAAACAACACTCGCTGATTCGGTGCGACTACGAAGGCTGGTACTCGACAAGACGGATGTGCTGCTCGCCTCCCAACTGGGAACGCCGAAACTTGCAGGGCCCGCGGGCAGAGAAGCAGAAATAGCAGTTCTGTTCGCTGATGTCGTCGGTTATACGAAGATGTCCGAAGCCCTGCCTCCGTTCGACATCGTCCATCTACTCAATCGGTTCTTCAGCCGGACGGACGACGTCGTGGCCAGGAATGGCGGAATCATCGACAACTACATGGGCGATGCAGTGCTGGCGCTGTTCGGCCTCCATGGTGAACCTGATCCGGCTCTCTCGGCGGTCCGGTGCGGCTTGGCAGTGCTCGACGTTGCCAGCGAGCTCTCTCACTATGTCGAAAGGATCTACCGCCTGAGCTTCGGCGTGCGGGTCGGCATTGATTTCGGTGAAGTCGTCTTCGGTGTCATGGGCGCAGGTGCCTCAGCGCGCGAAACGGTGATCGGTGACACTGTCAATGTTGCCAGCCGACTTGAATCGGCGAACAAGGACACAGGCACTGACATGCTGATCAGCGATGCGGTATATCAGCTCACCGGAGATGCAGTCACCGTCGGAGAGCGTCACGAGTTGGACGTCCGCGGCAAGCTCGGGCCGGTTGTTGCTTACGAGGTACTCTCGGTTGACGATCCGTCGGATCAGGACGAGTAGCGTCCGACGCGATCGGCGAGATTCTGTCATACCCTCTTCGTAATCTGTGGGTATGTTGAATACAGATTTCGACCAGACAGAAACTGCCACGGAACGAAT
>JAMBLH010000122.1 GCA_023336875.1 Actinomycetes bacterium | reverse complement strand
TGGGCAAAGGCCGAGGTTGACACCTCGGTTGCGTCGTCCATGAGGCGGGCGAAGTCGTAGGTGACGATCTTGTCGTCGATGGCCCCCTCGATACCTTTGACGATGAGGTCAGCAGCCTCGTCCCAGCCGAGGTACCTGAACATCATCTCACCGGAGAGGATCACCGAGCCAGGGTTGACCTTGTCCAAGCCTGTGTACTTCGGTGCCGTTCCGTGGGTTGCTTCGAAGATGGCGTAGCCGTTCTCATAGTTGATGTTCCCGCCAGGTGCGATTCCAATGCCTCCGACCTGTGCAGCAAGCGCATCGGACATGTAGTCGCCGTTGAGGTTCATCGTTGCAATTACGTCATACTCGGCAGGACGGGTCAGGATCTGTTGGAGGAATGCATCTGCAATGACATCCTGTACCAACAGCTTGTCCCCCGGGTTTCCGTCGCAGTCCTCCCAGCTCACCGCGACGTCAGAGAACTCGTCTCTGACAAGCTCGTAGCCCCACTCCCTGAATGCACCCTCTGTGTATTTCATGATGTTGCCCTTGTGGACCAGGGTCACAGACCTGCGATCATTCTCGAGCGCGTACTCGATGGCTGCCCTGATGAGCCTCTTCGATCCTGTCTCTGAGATGGGTTTGATGCCCAGACCAGAATCACTCCGAATCTCCCAGCCGAACTCCTCATCAAGGAACGCAAGGAGCTTCCTGGCCCCCTCTGTGCCGGGCTCCAGTTCCTTTCCTGCGTACACATCCTCAGTGTTCTCGCGGAATATCACCATGTTGACATCACCAGGCCTCTTCACCGGTGAAGGAACCCCCTCGTACCACCGAACAGGTCGCAGACAGACATACAGGTCGAGGATCTGGCGAAGCGCTACGTTGAGGCTTCTGATCCCGCCGCCAACCGGAGTCGTCAACGGACCCTTGATCCCGACGAGGTATTCACGGAACTGATCGACCGTGACATCGGGGAGCCACTCACCCGTCTCGTTGAACGCCTTCTCTCCTGCAAGCACCTCGAGCCATTCGATCTTGCGCTCTCCGCCATAGGCCTTCTCCACCGCCGTGTCGAATACGTTCTGCGCCGCAGCCCAAATGTCGGGTCCGATGCCATCACCTTCGATGAAGGGGATGATCGGGTGGTTGGGAACGACGAGACCAGCTTCGGTCAGGGTGATTGCTTCAGCCATCGGCTTCTCCGTGTTAGTGGTTGTGGTTGTGTACCTGAGATCTCAGGATGGTGTTGCGAGGCGCACTGTGTTGACAAGAAGCGACGCTCTTGTCATCGGTCCGACTCCCCCAGGCACAGGGGAGATGGCAGACGCGATCTCTGAAACTTCGTCGAAGGCTACGTCGCCAACGAGGCCATCACCGGTCCTGTTGGTGCCAACATCGATTACAACGGCGCCCGGTTTGACGTATTCCGCTGTGAACATGCCCGGCCGACCGACTGCAGCGATAAGAATGTCAGCCTGGCGACACACAGCCGCGAGATCTGGGGTGCGCGAGTGCGCCTGAATGACCGTGGCATCTCGACCCTTCGTTCCAAGCATGATCGCCATGGGTCGACCGACGAGGAAGGACCTGCCCACAACAACTGCCATCTTCCCTGCGGTTTCGATGTTGTAGTGATCGAGCATGGTCATGATGCCCGAGGGTGTTGCAGGTAACGGGCCCGGCTGCCCGAGGATCAACCTGCCGAGGTTGAACGGGTGGAGCCCATC
>JAMBLH010000121.1 GCA_023336875.1 Actinomycetes bacterium | reverse complement strand
TATCGGCTGGGGTACCTGGCTGAGGAGTGAAGATCCGGTCTCCATGGATACCGGCTCGACACCGATCGCCGCATAGATCAGCGCCGCGCCCTCAGCGCAGCGAGCCGGGCGGACACCCGTCCGGCTCAAGCGCGAGCGTTTCCTATGTCAGCTCCAGAACCGGGATGGTGCGGTCCGTCCCTGCGGCGTACTCACCGAACTGGGCGTAGCGACTGGCTTGTTCGGCGTAGATGAGTTCGCGTTCGGACGACTCCAGCTCCACGGCTGTCTTCGTGACTCGGTCGGTTCCGATCTCGATCTCGACTCCAGGATTCGCTTTGGCGTTGTAGTACCAGTCGGGGTGTGAGTGGGCTCCAGCCTTGGACGCGAAGACGAAAAGCCGATCGTTGTAGTCGAGGTACATGAGCGGCATCTCGCGCGCCTGCCCACTTTTCGCTCCGGTGGTGTGGAGAATGAGGAGGGGCGCGCCCTCGAACATTCCTCCGACTGTGCCTTCGTTCGCTCTGAACTCGTCGATGATTCCCGCGTTCCAGTCTGACATGGTGATCCTTCCCGTGATACCACAAGCAAAACAATCAAGTAGTGGACCGTATTCCCGCCGTCCACTGGGATCCACTTCTAGCGAGTTCGGTAGATGTCGAGAGAGGACTGAGATGGTCCCCTTTATCGACTCGAGATCGTCGGTTCCAACGAGCGCGACCGCCGGCCTTCCGTTGCGCGTCACGGTTACGCGCTCATGGGTGGTGACGATTTCGTCTATCACCTCGGACAGCTTGGCCTTGATCCCTGAGAGAGGCAGCGTCTTGGACATGACCAGAACTACGGTCCAAAATGGTTCGCCTGTGAAGTGGTCTCGTGCACGACTCCTGTCATCTTTCCCCGACGCCCTGTACGCTTGGGGCATGTCCTCTCCCCCCTTACGGAATGTCGCGCTCATCGCGCACGTCGACCATGGCAAGACGACCTTGGTTGACGGGTTGTTGCGCGCTGCAGGTGTGTTCGCCGACCACGAGAAGATCATCGAACGAGTTATGGACTCGGACGACCAGGAACGCGAACGTGGGATCACAATCCTCGCAAAGGCTGCATCCATCGAGTGGAATGGCACGAAGATCAACCTCGTTGATACCCCCGGCCACGCGGATTTCGGTGGCGAGGTTGAGCGTGCACTGATGCTCGTCGATGGTGTCCTTCTTCTTGTCGACGCTGCAGAGGGGCCGATGCCCCAGACCCGCTACGTACTCTCCAAAGCCCTTGAACGTCACCTTCCGACAGTTGTGGTGATCAACAAGGTCGATCGCTCCGACGCCAGGGCCGCCGAGGTCGTTGACGAGATCTACGAGCTGTTCTTCGACCTCGATGCAGAGGACCATCACATCGAGTTCCCCATCATCTCCGCCATTGCCCGTGAAGGCCGATCCATTGTCGGTGTCGGTGTGCCAAGGCCCGATGACACGCTCGCTCCAATTCTCGACGCGATCGTTGACAGCATCCCTGGCCCCGCGGGTGATCCAGACGCACCGCTCCAAGCTCTCGTCACCAACCTCGACGCATCGGACTATCTCGGACGGCTCGCTATCGGTCGGGTCGTCGAAGGAACAATGCGTGCAGGCGAGAGAGTCGCTCTCCTGCAGGGCGATGATGATCCGATTAAGAGGAAACTCGGGAACCTCATGGGGTTTGAAAACCTCGGGAGAGACGACGTTGACGACCGAATCGCAGGAGACCTCTTCGTCGTGGCGGGGTTCCCCGAAGTGGGGATCGGGGACACATTCGCCGATGTCGAGACGATGCAGTCGCTTCCGCGCCTCGAAGTGGATGAGCCTGTTCTAAGGATGACCTTTGGAGTAAACACCTCGCCGCTTGCGGGAACGGAGGGCAAGTTTGTGACCTCTCGCCAGATACGGGATCGTCTTGACAAGGAGGTCCTCGGAAACGTATCGATTCGTCTCGGCGAAACATCATCACGCGAGGTGATCGAGGTCGCGGGCCGCGGGGAGCTTCAACTCTCGGTGCTCATCGAATCGATGCGCCGGGAAGGATTTGAACTCCAGGTGAGCAGGCCAGAGGTCATCATCAAGGAGATTGATGGCGTCAAGCACGAGCCGCTGGAGCGGGTCACCGTTGATGTGCCTGATGAGTATGTTGGTGCCGTGACACAGGTTGTTGCGCCACGCAAGGGGCGAATTGCGGATCTGAGACCCGGCGACGCGGGTCGGTCGATCGTGACCTTCACTGCGCCGTCAAGGGGCCTTCTTGGGCTTCGTTCCCTGTTACTCACCGTTACGAGGGGTACTGCGCTCGTCCATCAACATCACGAGGGGTGGATTGCCTGGGTCGGCGAGCTTCCGACACGCCAGGGTGGTGCAATGGTTGCCGACAGGCGAGGTGCTTCGACTGGATTTGCCCTCGACAACCTGCAGAAGCGTGGGGCCCTCTTCGTTGTTCCTGGGGTCGATGTGTACGAAGGCATGGTCATAGGTGAGGCTTCCCGGCCGGAGAACATGACGGTGAACCCAACCAAGGGCAAAGAACTCACCAATATCCGTACCCATTCGACCGATGAGGCAATCAAACTCAAGCCGCCGCGGGACATGAATCTCGAGGTGGCCATCGAGTGGATAGCGGACGATGAACTCGTCGAGATCACTCCAGAGTCCATCCGTATACGTAAGCGTCTCCTCACCGATTCCGAGCGCAAGCGAGCAAAGAAGAAATAGGGCGGACTCCGTCCGCCCGACTGCTTCGCTGTCCGACAGACCACCGCCCGCCGAAGCGGGCTCACGATGAACGACTCTTCAACATGTGTCGTGTGTCGTCTGTCGTCTGTCATATGTCGTGCGTCCTTTTTTTCGGGAACCTGCTCAACCCTTCTTGTCGTCCGACCGTTGAGGGACATGAGAGGAGATCGCATATGCGACGCACGATTATCGCTTTGGTGGCGGTTATTGCGGTGGTGGGAACCGCATGCACATCCGCCTCAACCGAACAGACAGACACAACTACGACAACGAGTGGGACGAACGTCAGAGGCCCGACGGGGGTGAAGGCGTTCGCCGCGTCGTCCCTACAGCCGTTTGACTCATGCACCGAGTTTCTTGACTATGTGAGAGCTCATGCGATTGAGCGGGTGGGACCGTACGGACTCGATGGGTACGGTGGATACCCGGTTGCCTTCGAAGAGGTGGCGCAATCGCTTGACTCCTCCAGAACTGACACCACGACTGCAGCGTCTGGTGGGATCAAGGGCGTCGACTACTCGGGTACCAACGTGCAGGTGGCTGGCGTGGATGAGCCCGACATCGTCAAAACAGACGGTGAACGCATCTTTGTCGTCGCTCAGGGCAGTTTGTACTGGATCGATGCATCTGATACCCCTGAGATCGTTGCCTCGCTTCGCCTCGACGGGTGGGGTCAGCAACTCTTCCTCTCAGGTGACCGTCTCCTTGTCATGACATCGGGCGGCGGATACGGCGTTGAACCGTTCGCAGGTGTTGCAGTTGACTCGATCAGCCCTGGGTATCAGACGCAGCGCGTTGTACTTACTGAGGTTGACGTATCCAGCCCCGATTCGATGGAGACCGTCAGCACTCTCATGCTCGACGGCAGCATTCTGTCCTCTCGGATGGCAGACGGCACGATCCGAGTGGTTGTCCAGTCAGGCCCGACAGGATTCGACTGGGTGTATCCAGAGGGAAGCGGTATCAGAGCGGAGCAGAAGGCTGTTGAGGCCAACAAGAAGCTCATCGAGGAATCCACACTCGAAAACTGGGTTCCTTGGTACATCCTCAAGAACCACCGTACAGCCACAACTGCCGACGGGCCGGTGCTCGGCTGTGACCAGGTCGGTCATCCCGACGAGTTCTCAGGCCTCTCGATGCTCTCCATCCTCTCGATTGACCTCGAGAATGGCCTCGAGCCGGGAAACAGTATTGGACTCCTTGCAGCAGGCCAGACGATCTATGCATCGAACGACAATCTGTATGTTGCGACCTCTCCATGGATGGCATGGCCCGCTGCCAGGTGGGAGGAGAGCCAGAACACCGATGACACTCTGACCACCCAGCTCCACATGTTCGACATCTCGGACCCTGTGACGGCTACGTACGTCGCATCGGGTGAGGTCGAGGGAGTTCTTCACTCCCAATGGTCCATGGATGAGTACGAAGGCGTTCTTCGTGTTGTCGTCACGGATGAGAACCCGTGGTGGGGTTCCTCCGATGTACCCGATACGGCGGTTGTCACGATGGAGCGCAGCGGAGATGATCTCGTCCAGATCGGCTCGGTCGATGGTCTTGGTAAGAACGAACGGGTATATGCCGTCCGGTTCATCCAGGAGAAGGGATACGTGGTCACGTTCCGCCAGGTCGATCCGCTCTATGTCGTTGATCTCTCTGATCCGCGCGATCCTGAGGTCAAGGGTGAGTTGAAGATCAACGGATACTCTGCATACCTGCATCCGATCGGCGAGAACCTACTCCTCGGTGTTGGTCAGGATGCGACAGACGAGGGCCGCCAACTCGGGACGCAGGTGTCGGTGTTCGACGTCTCGGATCCGTCGGACCCACGTCGACTCTCCCGCCTCACATTCGAGGATGCGTACTCGGACGCCGAATGGGATCATCACGCCTTCCTCTGGTGGGCACCCGAGGAGATCTCGGTCCTTCCGCTCCAGCGCTGGTCATGGGATGAGCGGAGTGGCAAGGGAAACAACTTCTCAGGTGCTGTGGTCGTAAGAGCAACCCCAAATCGCGTGAAACAACTCGGTGAGATCCGTCATCCGAACGCGAACGAATCAGAATGTGAGGGTTGCGAGGTCTGGACCGCGCCGATTACACGCTCACTGGTCATCGGCGACACGCTGTTCACGTTCTCAGAAAGCGGTGTGCTCGCATCCGACCTCGACACGCTCGATGACGTGGCCTGGATTCCGTTTGCCTAGCAGCAGGCTCTAGCGTGGCTCGCGGGAATATCGTCCCGCTGGCCACGCCAAAACCATCAGGATCTAGATCGAATGACCACCGCGGCAAGGACGACGCCGACCAGAATGGTGAGGCCGCCAAGGACAAGGGCAATGGTCGTCACTCTCTGAATTGCTGCGTCGGCGCCAGTGTCGATCTGTCGGATTACCAGCGTTGGTGCATCATGATCGGCACTCGCCCATGCCTCGGAGAGCGCGTCCGGAGCGCGTTCGCCGCCCT
>JAMBLH010000120.1 GCA_023336875.1 Actinomycetes bacterium | reverse complement strand
GTGTACAAGGGTGCAAAGCCGAATCTGATCAGATCCGGCGATCGAAAATCTGGGATGACTCCACGCTGTCGCAGAGCTGACGCGATCTGGAATCCCTCGGCGTGGCGGATTGTCACGTGTGAGCCGCGGAGGTTCGGATCGATCGGTGTGACGATGTCAACGCCATGGCGGAGAGTCGGTTCGAGTGCCTCGATGAAGAGTGATGACAGTTCGACGCTCTTGGCCCTGATCGCCCCGATGCCTGCCTCGGCCGTCAGGTTCACACCCGCCTCGACGCCCTTCATCGAGATGATCGGCGGCGTACCGACAAGAAACCTCCGTATGTCGTGGGCAGGACTCCAGTCGCGGGCGAAACCGAACTGGTCTGCGTGGCCGAACCAGCCAGTGATCGGCTGGTCGAGCTGCGTCTGTAGATCCCGCCGAACGTAGAGGAAACCTGGTGCTCCTGGTCCTGAGTTCAGGTATTTGTACGTGCATCCGACGGCGAGATCTGCATTCCAGTCGGCAAGATCGACGGGGACAGCGCCTACGGAGTGTGCGAGATCCCATAGCATCATCGCGCCGTGGCGGTGCACGAGGTCCGTGACCGCGGCACCGTCAGCCATCGATCCTGAACGATACGACACATGGGAGAGCGACACGACACCCATGGTCTCATCCAGAAAGATATCGAGGTCTGCAGGAGTCGGATCTTCTGGGACCACCACGAGCGTGCCTCCTGCCGCCTCAGCGACCGAGCCGAGAATGTACCTGTCGGACGGGAAGTTGCCCGAGTCTGTGAGAATGCTCTTTCTGCCACTCGACGCGAGAGCGGCCGAGGCGAGCTTGAAGAGATTCACCGAAGTCTGGTCCGCGATCGCCACTTCGCCTGCGGCTGCCCCGATCAGCGGTGCGAGCAGATCGCCGATTCGTGTTCCTGAGTCGAGCCAGGTGTCCCATCCAAGTACCAGCTGCTCGGCCCATTCGGTCTCCACCACTTCTTGGATCCGGAGAGCGGTCTCCTTCGGGAGACGACCAAGCGAGTTGCCATCGAGGTAGATGAGTGCGTCCTTGATCACGAATCGATCCCTGAATCGGGATAATGGATCCAGCGCGTCGAGCTGGATTGCGCGTTCGGAGAGCTGATGGGCGTCGTTCACCAGCTGTCCCAGTGGATCACTTCGTCTCGGGCCGTTCGTCCCCTGGCGAGACTGCCGGAGCGCAGGTCCGGCGCGCCGTGGCCGAGCGTCACGATTCCTGCGACCAGGATGTCCTGCGGAATGCCCAGCATCGAGCGGAGCCCTTCCGTCGTATGGGCGCCGAGGAACCCAGCGGCGAGACCCTCGTCCACCGCTGCGTAGAGAATGGCCATGAATGATGCCCCAGCATCGATCCACCAGTACGGCACCGTCCAGTCATCGGTACCTGACTTGTCCTGCTCGGAATAGCGATCCAGATAGGCCTTCTTGTCAGCACAGATGATGATGTGGACCGGTGCCCTTGAGATCCAGGCATCGAAGCCCTTTTCCAGGTACTCGTGTTCGCCCGCGGCTTGCGCAACTCTGGCGCGTGTCTCGGAATCCGTGATGACGACGAATCTCTGTCCCTGGCTGAAGCCCGCTGAGGGTGCCCGTACTCCCGCTTCGATGATCCGATCGAGGGCCTGAAGGTCCACCGGTTCGTCTGTGTAGTTGCGGACCATGCGGCGTCGTGCGACGACGTCGCGAAATTGCACCTCAGCGGCCCGTGTCAGAGCGCATCGACCGCTACCAACGTTTCTTCGAGCGCCTGTTTCGCGTCACCAAAGAACATGAGGGTGTTGTCCTCGTAGAACAAGGGATTGTCGATGCCAGCGAACCCGGGTGAGAGGGATCTTTTCACCACGATCGTCGTCTTGGCATCATCAACGTTGAGTATCGGCATTCCGTAGATCGGGCTGTCCGGATCCGTCCTCGCCGAGGGGTTGACGACGTCGTTTGCGCCAACGATCAACGCAACGTCCGCTTGCGGGAATCTTGGGTTCGCCTGTTCGAGGTCGAGGAGGAGGTCGTAGGAGACGTCCGCTTCGGCCAGAAGCACGTTCATGTGGCCCGGCATACGACCAGCAACCGGGTGGATGGCGTAGGTGACCTCGATGCCCCTCTCTTCGAGGGCGTTTGCGAGATCCTTGACCGCATGCTGCGCCTGGGCCACTGCAAGGCCGTAGCCAGGGACGATCGTGACCCTCTCCGCATACGCCAGAGCAATGGCAACGTCGTCTGCTGTGGCACGGTTCACCGGTTTCGTGCCGATGTCCTCCGCGGTTGCGCCACCTCCGAACTGTGAGAAGAGGATGCTCGGAATGGAACGATTCATCGCAACGGCCATCTCGATAGTGAGGATGAGGCCTGCAGCTCCGACGAGGGCACCGCCGACGATGAGCGCTTGATTGCCGATTACGAACCCTGCCATGGCCGCAGCGATTCCTGAGAACGAGTTGAGAAGAGAGATTACAACTGGCATGTCCGCCCCACCGATTGGCAGGACAGTTGTGACACCGAGGATCGCGGCGAGGCCTGTAGCGATCCAATATGCGGTTGCTGAATCAGAGAAGATGCCGACTCCTGCTGCGACGACCGCGCCGAGCGCAATGACTGCGTTGGTTGCAGTGCCGCCCGGTAGGAATACCTGCTTGCTCGGAACGATTCCCTGGAGTTTTCCAAATGCGATGAATGAACCGGTGAGGGTTATGGCTCCGATGATGAGAGAGAGCGAAGTAGTTACGGCTGTCTCGGTGGGGATGACCGCGTTCGTGGCCACAACTGCAGCTGCGGCGACAAGAGCGGACGACCCACCGCCGAACCCGTTGAAGGCCGCGACCAGCTGTGGCATGTCCGTCATCTGGACGCGAAGCGCCAGGAGCAGGCCGATGCCGCCGCCAACAACCATGCCACCAAGGACGATGCCCCACGCGAGCTTGGCGTCTAGGCCGATCAGGTCGACAATGACCACGATGATCGCGACGAGCATGCCAAGTGCAGCTATCCGATTGCCGCGCCTAGCTGTTCTGGGTGACGTCAGCCCCTTGAGGCCGACGATGAAGAGGACTCCTGCGAGGAGATAGGCAAGCTCGACCATCAGCGTTTACCAGGGATCTTCTTGAACATCTCGAGCATCCGGTCTGTTACGAGGAAGCCGCCAACGACGTTGATCATCGCGAATGTGACCGCGAGAAATCCAAGCACGGCGGCGAGAACGCCCGTGCCGGTTGCGGCGGCGATGATCGCGCCGACGATGGTGATGCCCGAGATGGCGTTCGCCCCGGACATGAGTGGCGTATGGAGCGTTCTTGGCACCTTTGCGATGACTTCGAAGCCGACGAAGGCAGCGAGGACGAAGACAACGATGCCCGCGATGAATTCGGAGCTCATTCGGTGGCCTCACTTTGTGGGGGAGTGGTGATCGGTGCAACGATGGCTGGCCCGACAACTGGATCCTCCGGATCGACGACCATCTCGCCTTCGACGACCATCCGTTTGACAAGCTCTGTCACGTTCCGGCCGAACATCCGACTCGAATCCGTTGCGACTCGTGATGCGAGATCCGTTGGACCCATGATGTGCACGCCGGACACGTCAACTGTTGTATCCGGTTGTGAACCTTCCACGTTGCCTCCGGAGGACGCAGCCATGTCGATAATCACAGAGCCCGGTTTCATCGCCTCCACCATTGCGGCGTCGATGAGCCGTGGGGCTTTTCTCCCCGGAACCTGGGCTGTTGTGATGATGAGATCCGCGTCGGCCACTGCCTTGGCCAATGCAGCTTTCTGCTCGGCTTCGGTCTCCGCGTCCACTGCTCTGGCATAGCCGCCCTCATCCATCGTTTGTGTGGGTGCCTCGACGAATCGGCCCCCAAGAGACTCGACCTGTTCCTTGGTTTCTGGACGGATGTCATATGCGTACACAACAGCGCCGAGCCTCTTTGCCGTCGCGATCGCCTGCAACCCGGCAACGCCAACTCCAAGGATGAGGACGTTGGAGGGTGGGATCGTGCCCGCAGCTGTGACCAGCATCGGCATGAACTTGGTAAGCGTGGTCACTCCGAGGAGCACCGCAGCGTATCCCGCGGAGGTTGCTTGTGATGAGAGTGCATCCATTGCTTGAGCAAGTGTGGTGCGGGGCACCATCTCCATAGAGATCGACGTGATGCCTGCGTCTCCCCAGGTTGTGAGGAGCTCCTCGTTCGCTGCAGGGTCCACAAGTCCCAGGATCACTCCGTTGGGTGCGATGAGTGACCGATCGGATTCCGTGGGAGGCGAGATCCGCACAAGGAGGTCAATCGCGTCGCCCTGCGAGAGGTCATTCACGATGGTCGCGCCGGCATCAACGAACTCTTCGTCGGGGAATCCAGCGGCGTCTCCTGCACCTGTTTCAACCGATACGTCGAAACCGAGTTCCACGAATGTGGACACAGAGACCGGGGGTGCTGCCACCCGGCTTTCACGTGACGATTGTTCGTTTCGAATACCGAGTTGCATCTTCTGAAATGGTAATCCGAACAGTGCAACAAATGGCAGGCCTCGGTGACATTTTGGTCAGTCGAGGATTTCCTCGTAGGCAGCGGCGATGACCCGTTTGGCCTGTTCATCGAGCGGCTCGAGGGGGAGTCGGCTGCGACCCTCGCGCATTCCGGCGAGGGCGGCCGCGTATTTCGTTCCAGGAACCCCGTTCTGTTGCACAATCGACGTCACATCCGTGAGGGCTGTCTGTGATCCTTCATCCTGTGCCGTTGCTGCGTCGACCAACGAGAACGCATAGTTGGCGCTGGCGGTGATGGCTCCGTAGGCGCCGCGGGCTGTGCTTTCGGCAAGTCTGCTGGAACTTCCGATATATACGATGAATCCTTCCGCCAGCACGTCACCCAGCTCGTCGAGTCGCGAGACATCACCTCCGCTGTCCTTCATGCCAACGATGTTCGGGTGTTGTGCAAGGCGCCGGACGGCTTCAACAGGGAGTTCGTATCCAGTGACCACGGGATTGGAATAGAGGAAGACGGGGAGAGGAGAGACATCTGCTATCCGCTCGTAGTAGTCGGAGATGAGGCTCGACCTGTCACGTACGAGTGTTCCTGGAGTGATGACGAGAACAGCGTCCGCTCCTGATGCGGCTGCCTCGGCGATCTGGGGTTTCGCCTGGCGGTCCGTCTCAGCAGAGATGCCACAGACAATGATGAGATCGTTTGTGGCGTCGCGAGCCCAGGAGACGAGAGTTGCCCGCTCGCCAGGCTCGAGGTACGGGCCCTCTCCTGTGGACCCCGCAAGAAGAACGCCCCGTGCCCCCGCGGAGATCGCGACGGAGACATTGTGCCGGTGAGAGTCGATGTTGATACTCTCATCCGGATCAAATGGCGTGATGAGGGCTGGCATCGCTCGGGGCCACTGTTGGATCATTCCGCCTCGTTTCGCTGGTCGGTCCACTCGGTATGGAACCACTCGCCCCGCTCAGCATCGAGGCGCTCGTACGTGTGGGCGCCGAAATAGTCTCGTTGTGCCTGGGTGAGATTGGCAGGAAGTCTCTCTGAGCGATAGGAGTCATAGAAGGCAAGTGCAGCGCTATATGCGGGAACAGGGATTCCTGCGTGGACTGCCCGTGCAACGGTTCGTCTGAGGCCAGGTATCGCTTCGGTGATCTCGTGTGAGAAGAACTCATCGAAGAGGAGGTTGTCGAGTTCAGGGTCGCGCGCATACGCAGCGGTGATGTCGTTGAGGAACCGTGACCGGATGATGCACCCTGCTCGCCAGAGCGCTGCAATCGCACCCAGGTCGAGGCTCCAGCCGTACTCGGTGCCTGCGGATTCGAGCAGCATGAATCCCTGGGCATAGGAGATGATCTTTGCGCCGTAGAGCGCGTCGTGGAGATCGTTGATAACTGTGCCCTGTTCCTCGTCGATTGGTTCTGTTGATCCGTCGAGGATTCTCGCTGCCTCTGCTCGTTCTCCGATGAGCGATGAGACGATCCGTGCGTACACCGACTCAGCAATGAGAGACACAGGTGTTGGTGGATCCATCGAGGCGATGACGGTCCACTTGCCTGTGCCCTTCTGGCCTGTCGCATCAACGATGTGGTCGATCGTGGCCGTGGCGTCTGGTTCATGATGTCCGAGTATCTCCGCTGTGATCTCTATGAGATAGGAGTCCAGCGGTCCTGTATTCCATCTCGCGAATTCTGGTTGGATCTCGAAGGCGGACATGCCGAGGCCCCTCGACATGAAGTCGTAGGCTTCGGCGATGATCTGCATATCGCCATACTCGATGCCGTTGTGCACCATCTTGACAAAGTGACCTGATCCACCGGTTCCGATCCACGAGACGCACGGCTCTCCCTCCGCGACGGCTGCGATGGAGGTGAGGACATCCTTGATCAGTGGCCAGGCCGTTGCATCGCCTCCCGGCATGATCGAGGGCCCGTAGCGCGCTCCCTCCTCGCCGCCCGAGATACCTGCCCCAACGAAATGGATGCGCAGGCTTGCCAGCTCATCAACTCTGCGGGCAGTGTCGGTGAACAACGAGTTTCCCCCATCGATGATGACGTCGCCCTCGTCGAGTAGCGGGAGAAGCGCGGCGATCTGACTGTCGACGGGCTGCCCAGCCTTGATCATCAGAATGATGCGACGCGGTCGCTCGATCGAT
>JAMBLH010000119.1 GCA_023336875.1 Actinomycetes bacterium | reverse complement strand
GTTGAACGCTGCTGCGGCTCTCGACTTCTGATCCCAGTATTCGACCCGAGCCTCAGAGTCGCTCAGGAAGTCCTGGAACATCACGGGCTGCTCCGTCTTCCACACACCCTTGGGTCCACGAAAGTCAGGGATGCCGCTATCGGTCGATACCCCAGCACCGGTGACGATCAGGATCGCATCGGCGTCAGCGATGAGCTCAGCAAGTTGTTCAACGGGTGCATCCATGGTGTCCATTCTGGCAGGCCAAAACAGGCGGGGATCCCGCCTGTTGGACGAGATCCCCGCGTAGATGGATGTGGTTCTTGTGTCAGCCGGTGCGTTCGATTGTGACCTGGACAACTGGGCCTGACCATGCATGGGCATCGGTCAGATCGCCAACGCCGTCGATCCCGCCGTGTCGCCCAATGGTGCCGCCCTCTGCAAGTGCAGAGTTCGACATATCCGTGCCTGTCATGAGATCACCATCACATGGCGGAACGAGATCCGCAAAGAGCTCGGTGTTCATCTCCGTACCCGCATCGTATGCACGGGCGTTATAGGTACGCTCGCTACCGATTGTCCTCGGCAGACGCTTCCCATCAATGCCGCCAAAGCCGTCATTTGTGCACACGAGCATCGAGGCAAGTGAGAACCGGTTTGCTCGACCGACAACATCAACACTCACCGACTCGCTCGTGCCTGGAGCAAGTGGAGCGCCCCCGACGATCGCGGATGCCGAGATCGAAGGATTCGCCGCAACCTCTGCTGCCAGTACCCCAACACCACCGTTCTCGGCGAGCTGCTGAATCCCATTGGATGCCTCTGCACCGCGACGGAACAGATCATGGCGACCGGAATGGGCGGCGAACACTGCAGGAGTGATCGGCTGACCAGACGTCAGATTCGTGATGGTGACCTCATAGGTCGCCACTCGCTCGATGGTCACCTTGATGACCGGATCGTGCCAGCCGTTGGCAGCGGGTGTCAGGTCGCCAGCTTCTGTGATTCCAGCGTGACGACGGACAACTCCGTCTTCGGCAAGCGCGGGATTCGACATGCCGGTGCCGGTCCCAGGGATGCCAGAGCACGGTGGAACAAGGTCGTCGAACAACTGTGTATTGATCTCCGTTCCTGCGTCAAATGCCCGGCCATACCTTGTGGTCTCTCCTCTGCGCTGAGAGACACGAGCCCCGTTCACGCCGGCGAACCCATCATTGCTACAGATGAGCATGGCGGCGACCGAGATCCTGTTTGCATCGCCGGCTGTCGTGATCCGAGCGCTTGCGCTGGCGCCGGGAGCGATTGCACCGCCATTCGTCGGTACCGCGCTATACACGCCATCAGCACCATTGAGCTCATCAAGAAGCACAGGAACGTCACCATTCTCAGCAAGTTGCTGCAGCCCGTTCGACGCGGGACGATTGTTCCGATACAACCGGAAGCTCTTCTCGTGAGCCGCGATTACCGCAGGCGTGAGTGTCTGGTTCTCTGTGAGATTCTCGACTGTGACGAGATACGTCTCAACGTCCGGGGAGCCGTAATGCTCGGAAGTTGCAGATGCCGGTGCCGCGAACGCGACGAGTGCGGCGATCAGCGCCGCCGCGAGTACAAGGACTCGAATCTGATGCCATTGGGGCATCGAGTGACCGTGTTGGTACAAATCACACCTCCTGTGTGTCTCCTAGAAGAATGCACTGCAGGTCTTGCCACCACACGAACGCAATATGAACAAACCCTGAACACCCCTCGCGGAAATCTGAACCTGTCGTACGCTCATGTCATGGTGCAGAACACTTCGCTTCGACGCAGCGTCCTCGTTGTTGACGATGAGGCAATGGTCCGCGAAGTCGTGTGCGCCTATCTCGACCGCGAAGGTTTCTCGACGTTCGAGGCGATTGACGGCGAAGCAGCTCTTGCGTGCGTTGCGGAACGCGAACCGGATCTCATCGTTCTCGATGTGATGCTTCCGAAACTCGACGGGTACTCCGTGATTACGGAACTGAGAAAACACACACAGGTTCCCGTGATCCTCCTGACGGCACGTGCAGAGGAAGTTGATCGTGTCCTCGGGCTCGAGCTGGGTGCAGACGACTACGTGGTGAAGCCCTTCTCCCCGCGCGAACTTGCAGCAAGAGTCAGATCCGTGCTGCGGCGCACAAATGCTACGGAGCACACAACCAAGAACCTCGAGTTCGACGGCCTCATCATCGACGGCAGAACACGAGAGGTGATCGTGGAGGGAGACCGAGTCGATATGCCTCCGATGGAGTTCGACCTACTCATGTACCTAGCGTCGTCGCCGCGACAGGTCTTCTCCCGGAGTCAGTTACTCGACCAGGTCTGGGGATCTAGTACCGACTGGCAGGACCCCTCAACGGTGACCGTCCATGTACGACGGCTACGCCAGAAGATCGAGCGAGATGCCGACGCGCCCGACCGCATCCAGACCGTGTGGGGCCGTGGCTACAGGTTCAAGCCGTGAAGGCGCTCCTCTTCTCCCTTGCAGCGATCGTAATGGGACTGGTTGTCTTCGAGGTCACCATGCAGCCATCTGCATCCGACCGCATCGAGCTCGCAACGATCTTCGTCTTCATGGCCGCGGCCAGCACAGCAGCAGCACTGCTGCTGCCACGGGCCGCGCAGCGATCGTCCCGACTTGCCGTCACCGTCTTTGCTCTTTCTCTGGTTTCTCTGGTCGTTGTCGTGTTCGGTCTCGCGATCGCAGCGAACCGCATGTTCATCTCAGACCATGATCTGACCGTTGTTCTCATCGTGCTCGGGTTCGGCCTCCTGGCTGCTCTTGGTTTCGCATTCTCAGCGAGTCGAGCTCTGACCGTGGATCTTCAGGAGATGGCTGCGACCACCAGTGACGTGGCCGAAGGAGATCTCGCTGCTCGTACCAACGTGACAAGGGCGGATGAGATAGGGCGACTGGCGGCGGGAATCGACGAAATGGCACGGAGACTCGAGGCGGACGCCACAGCCAAAGCCAACGAGGATGAGCGACGACGGCAGTTCTTTGCCGCCGTGGGGCACGATCTTCGTACACCTCTCGCTTCGGCGCAGGTTGCCGTTGAGGCACTCAGGGACGGGCTGGCTGCCGATCCTGATCGATACTACGCATCGCTCCAGCGAGATCTCGGAGCACTCCACTCGCTCGTCGACGACCTCTTCCTGCTTGCGCGCATCCAGTCAGGCGACATGGCGATTGAAGCGATGCCGACGGATCTCACCGACGTAGCCGATGAGGCGATCGAGATCTTTCTCCCCGTTGCGACAAAGGAGAACGTTGAGCTTGTTCTTGATGCGCCGACGCGAGTTGTGGTGAGTACCGGGCCTGAGGCAGTTTCGAGGGTGATGAGAAACCTGCTCGACAATGCCATCCGATACGCACCGGATGGGTCGGCGGTCACTGTGGCGGTATCTCAGAACGGTGGCGCCTCCGTCGTGGTATCCGACGAAGGTCCAGGGTTCAGTGAGGAATTCGTTGGATATGCCTTCGACTCCTTCAGCCGACCAGATGCCGATCGCAATCGTGAGACAGATGGCAGCGGTCTTGGGCTTGCCATTGCGAAGGGCTTCGTCACGGCGCTCGACGGCGAGATATGGGCCGAACCGGGTCCAGGAGGTAGAGTTGAATTCACCCTGCCACTCACATCTGCTTGATCTTCAGAGCCAATTCAGCAGGCTGGGTCGTCGATGTCACAGATGAGTGATTCTGCACTCGCGGGGAACTTCGTCTCGACGATGCCGTTGATGCGCTCGGCTATCTGGGCAAATGGCGCGTATCCGAGGGCGACGGGGACAGTTGTTGCGCCGTCGCGTAGAAGCAGCGACGGGAATCCTGTGACGCCCATCCATTGAGCTTCCTGAAAGTCCTTCTCCGCGACCGCATGCATTTCAGGTGAGCGAACGGCAGCGACGAACCCGTCTGGGTCGACGGGGAATCCAACAACGAGATCTCCATACACATCGGGATCGGTCACATCGGTGACATCCGCATAGAACGCCCTCTGCACTGTGGCGAGGAACCGAAGCGTCTCGTCGGGTGCCGTCTGACGCATCGTCACCACGGCCGTGTCTGGGACCATGGTGTCATACATCCAATCTGTGCGATCCAGCGCTTTCACATCGAAGGGTTGGCCGGAAGCGGCAGCAACCTGTGCCCAGTGGTGCTCGAGCATTGGTCGGACCCGGTTCAACGGCTCTGCTCTGTCACCTGGTCTGAGGCCACCAACGACGACTCGCATAGGGATGTCGAACGAGTGATCGATCTTCTCGATGACGGGGGCAAAGCCCCAACACCACGAACACATCGGATCGGCTATGTAGAGAAGTTCGAGCTGCGTGGTCTGTTGATGTGTCATGTCTGGCATTCAACCAGCGGCGGCGACCTGGTATGCCGTGTATCCGTCAGCCTCGAGCTCTTCCGCGATCTCGGGCCCACCAGACCTCACAACGCGTCCCCCGACCATGACATGGATTCGGTCGGCTGACATGTAGCGCAGAATGCGGCTGTAGTGCGTAATAACGACGATGCCGAGACCAGGGCCGCGCAGAGACTCGACCATATCTGCAACCTCGCGAACAGCGTCGATGTCGAGACCGGAGTCGATCTCATCCAGGATCGCGACCTTGGGGTTCGCGACTCCGAGCAGATACATCTCCGAACGTTTCTTCTCGCCGCCTGACAAGTTGACGTTGACCGCCCGCTCGCGGAACCTCTCCATACCGAGACGTTCAGAAGCAGCGACTGTTCGCTGTTCGAAGCCGTCATCGGAAGGAGTCGAGATCGCCATCTCCTCGGTCAGGTCGTCAAGCGTGACGCCTGGGACCTCCGTTGGATATTGGAACGCCTCGAAGAGGCCAGCGCGTGCCCGCTCGTCGACGGTCATGTCCATGATCTCGACGCCACCTATCGTTGCAGACCCGGAAGCCTCATATACAGGGTTGCCCATCAGAACGTGGCTAAGCGTTGATTTACCTGATCCGTTCGGACCCATGATCGCGTGCACCTCTCCAAAGGGAACCACAAGATCGAGACCCGTAAGAATCTCAAGATCGCCGATACTGGCCTTGAGGTCTCTTACCTCGAGTGCACTACTCATCACTGCTCTCCCCATCTGAAATCTCAATGAACACGTTTCCGTCCCTTACGTCTGTGGCATAGACGGCGACAGGCTTTGTTGCAGGCAGCGTCAGAGCTTTCCCTGTCGTGAGATCGAACTCCGCACCATGTCTGGGACACTCGACCTCATCGCCGAACACCTCGCCCTCCGAGAGCGACGCCTCGGCGTGGCTGCACCGATCTGCGATCGCGTGGACACCATCGCCTACGCGGAACAACGCCACGGCCGTGTCGCCATCGACGATACGCACACCTGATTCGGCCGGCAGATCTGTAAGCGGGCCAGCGTTGAGTTCTCTCACACCCGGCCCTCTTCCTGAGCCGCAACGTACTTCCCGTTGATCCTCTCCCGAATCCACGCGGCAATCGCCTCGTCAGGAATCTGTTGGACCACTTCCTCAAAGAACCCACGCACCTGGAGCCGGTCGGCACTCTCTGGCGTGAGTCCTCTGCTCATCAGGTAATAGCGCTGGTCCTCGTCGAGCGGCCCAACGGTTGATCCGTGACCACACATGACGTCGTTCGCGAGTATCTCGAGGTTGGGAACCGACTGAGCCGATGCACCAGAGGAGAGGATGAGGTTCCGGTTCGTCTGGAACGCCTCCGTCTTCTGGCCGGTCTCCTCGATCCTGATCATCCCCGTGAACACAGAGAGTGCTTCGTCTTCAACTGCACCCTTGAGGAACATGTCCGAACGCGTGTGCATCCCGATGTGATTCATGAAATAGCGATAGTCGAGGGTCTGATCGTCCTCACCGAAATAGGCGCCGTAGATCTTTGCGGTCGAGCCGTTGCCGACGAAGTTCACATCAAGGTGCAGTCGCCCGATCTTCGCTCCGAGGCCGATCTCGGCGAGTACCAGAGTTGCATCTCGACCAAGTTCGATGACAGCCCTGCCAAGTGACCTTGTGTTGTAGTTCCAGTCCTGGATGATTGTGAGCGTCAGTCGCGCATTGTCCGATACATCCGCTGTCACCGTTGGGACGACCGTTGCCGGTGCATCTGTTGTTGAGCGAAGACGAACGATGACCGTTGCCTCTGTTCCGCGGGGCACTGCAATGTGCACACCAGGGAAGGTCGTTGCATCAGATGTGTTCTGAACATCGACAAGAAGTGGTTTACCAAGGTGATCACCGGTGAGGAGGGCCGCGCCAGGCGCATAGGCCGTGAATGCCGTCGCGAACATGTGATCGTCGTTGACAAGCGCAATCTCATCCGAAGCCTCGGCGATCGTCGGGACTCCTTCGGTAACCACGAATCCGTCAACGACGGACACAGTGTTGCCATGCCACATCTCAAGTACGGCATCTGTTGACCCCGCCGATCCTGCCGTTAATGGGGCCGTTCGAAACGCGGGATCGAAGTCGAGATCGAGGTAGCGCCATATCTCTTCGCGCTCAGACGGCATGGAGAGGTCGTCAAGCCGCTCAACGGCAGCTGATCGCCGCGATGCCATCCACACAGCGTCAGTTGATCCAAGGGTTGGGGTATCGGTCACTCACAGATCCTTCGTGGGGTCGTCGGGAGGATACCTGTGGCCGCGGGACAAATGCTCGGTTATCACCATGGTCATGTGTGTAAATGGGTGCAAGTACCCGAGGAGCGGCTCTACCGTTCTTGTTCGACACACAACCGAGTGAGCGCCGGTAGGACGTTGCGCTCCTCTGGGAGGTCAGAACACCCATGCAACGAACATTGTTTCGCGCGCTATCCGCTGTCGCCATTGCGGCACTTATCTCGACAGCCTTCTGGAGCTCGAATCCCGCGTCAGCCCATTCGTCCCAAGAATGGTCTTTCAGCAGGCCGTCCGAGTTCTCCCTGGAGGTCTTTCCTCACGACACGGCAACGAGCACCTTCTCCGATTCGTGGGGAAATCGCCGTTCAGGGGGTCGCCGCCACAGGGGGACGGACATCATCAGCCCGCGCGGCACGGAGATCCTCGCCGTCGCCGACGGCGTGGTCAAGGAGATGGGGACAAGTCGGCTGTCCGGCTACTTCATCCGCATTGAGCACGTCGATGAATGGATCACCTCCTACCTCCATCTCAACAACGACACCTACGGAACAGATGACGGTGACGGCGGTAGGTGGACTGCGTTCTACCCAACTCTCCAGGAGGGCGACGAAGTTGTCGCAGGTCAAGTGATTGGGTATGTCGGCGACTCGGGAAACGCAGAGGACACGATTCCCAATACGCACTTTGAGATCAAGCACGAGGGCGAGAAGAAGAATCCCTATCCCTACCTGCGCGATGCCCTGGAGCGCGAGATTCAGGACCGCTACGGTCTTGACTTCTGAGGGAGCGCATCCCTGCTGTAGTTTGCCGTGTTGGACCACAGCATCCAACCCATGCCCTCGTCGCTGACGACACGCTGGACAGCGCGTTGGTCAAGTTTGGAGATGGTCCAGGTCTGTAGCCATGGTCTGATGTAGCCGAAACCATCCAATTTTCCTGTGCCGCCACGCAAGGCAGTATCAACGATCTCGACCGCGTGGTCATCCGGGTTCTCGAAGTTCTTCCACCCAGGCCCGTAGTTCGTGGAATACAGGGTCGGTGAGAGCACATCGACAATTCTCGACATCGAACCAGGACGCTGGCCAACACCCTCGTCCGCGCTCGATTCGAGCACGATTCCAAGCAGCGTCGACGACACGGTGCAGCCGATTGGATGCAGCACCGAGTAGGCACGCGTCAGGAACGCATTAATGGATGCCACACGAACCTCCTGGTTGTAGTCGCCGTCGAATATCGCCGTGGACACATCACCGCCAAAGGGATATGACACATAGTCAAACTGAATCTCATCGAACCCGCCAAGGCAGGCCTCCTCAGCAAGGGCAATCGAGTACTCGAACGACACAGGATCGGAGGGATCCAGCCATGCGAACCCGTTGTTCGACCTCCACAGTGACCCATCCTCTTTCACGACGGCGTTCTCTGGCTGGTCGGCTGCCAGGAAATCATCCTGGAAGACGCCGATCCGCCCTATGAGATAGAGATCCCGTTCATGTGCGGCCTCAACCACATCAGGGAGTTCGAAGTAGCTGCTGACCGCACCAATCGAATTGGCAACGGCAACATCTGTGCGGTACACAACAGTGCCGTCCTCCGTCTTGAGATCAACGACAAGTCCATTGACGCCGGTGCCCTCCGCCAGTGATAAAAGTGACTGCCACTGACTCTGATTGAGAAGATCCTCAGGCGAGACCCGAATCGCCTGTATCACCCTTGACTGCATCGACATGTCGTATTGATCGAAACTGCCGTCCCACGAGAACTCCGCTGGCAACCATGCCGGCCGGACAAGTCGAATCGTCCCTGGCTTGGCGCGCTCGAGGCTGTATCGGCCCTCATTGTCAGTTTGATCGATTGCTCCTCCAAGGGACACGCTCACGCCAGGCAGCGGCCGGCCTGTTTCGGACGTGACGCGTCCCTTGAGCACGATCGGCTCAAGGCGCACCTCTATGAGCGCCGAATCGGGAAAGTCCTCGACGGTGAACGTGTACGGCTGGAAGCCAGCCGCGGTTGCCTCAACCTCGATCGGTTCCTTCACCCAGGTGACGGTTGGAATCCCCTTGGACGTTTCGAATACCGACTCGCCATCGATCTTGACGGTCGCGTCAAGGGCACCGAGGTCATCCGCTGCAAGGACCCTCACCTCGAACGTCGGATCCCCCAACTCGGGGGGAACCACAGCATCGCCAGGTTGCACACCGATGCTCGCCGTGCATGACGAAGCAATCACCGCCACTGCGGCAAGAAGGGAGAGGAGAGGTCGATTCATTGTTCGCTATCAGTCGGAGGAGTGTGACAAATGGTACAAGCCTCTTGCCGAAACGGTCGTGCGGTGATAACTTCCGGATTGCTGGAATCATGTCGCGGAATGCCAATAACGGGGGTTGTATGGCAAGCGCTACAAGGGAAGCGGCGGTCGGGGACGCCATCGGTCTTTACCTCGAGTCGGTATCGACCCATGATCTGCTCACGGCAGAGGATGAAGTTCGCCTCGCCAGGGTCATAGAGCGCGGTCAAAGCGCTGAGCTGGAACTCGCGGGCGATGCGCTCATCGCTACCGAGGAGCGGATCGAACTCGTTCGCCACGTCAGGCAGGCTGACAAGGCCAAAATCCAATTCATTCGGTGCAATCTGAGGCTCGTGATCTCCATTGCCAAGCGGTACACCGGTAGAGGCCTCGACCTGTTGGACCTCATCCAGGAGGGGAATCTCGGGCTCATCCGAGCAGTCGAGAAATTCGATTGGCGCAAGGGGTTCAAGTTCTCCACGTACGCAACCTGGTGGATCAGACAATCTATCACGAGGGGCCTCGGCAACAACGGTCGAACGATTCGTCTACCCGTACACATGGTCGACATTGTTCGGACGGTTCAGGAGGCCGATCTCTCCCTCAGGGAACGGCTCAGACGCGCACCAACGGTGAGCGAGATCTCCGAAGCAAGCGGATTGGACGAGGTCAAGATCGTAGTCGCTCTGAACGCACCGAGCGACACGGTGAGTCTCGACCGGCCGGTGGGCGACGACGGTGCTGCTGAGCTGAGCGATTTCGTCCAGGATGGCGAAGCTGCGGATCCGTTCTCCAGAGTGGCCGAGAGGGCGCGTAGGGAGGAGCTCATCCGAGCCCTCGAGACGCTGGACCGCCGCGAGCAGACCGTGCTCGTGCTGCGCTACGGCCTCGATGAAAATCCACCGCGAACGTTGTCGGTCGTTGGTGCCCACCTCGGGATCACGAGAGAACGTGTTCGCCAGATAGAGACGAGGGCTCTCAGCAAGCTACGCCATCCCTCAACGATGTACGACCTCCAGGGACTGCTCTGACAAGGAAGCCGTCAGAAGAGTCGCAGAAGGTCTGAGTCTGCGCCCCTGAGTTCGTCGTAGTCGATTTCGACACACGCCATGCCTCGATCAGCGGCAAGAAGCTTTGCCTGGGGCTTGATTGCCTGCGCCACGAAGATGCCGCGCACAGGCGCGAGTCTCGAATCACGATTGAGGAAGTCGAGATATCGAGTGAGTTGCTCGACGCCATCGATCTCGCCACGACGCTTGATCTCGACCGCAACCGACTCCCCTGCCGCATCTCTGCACAACAGATCAACCGGGCCGATCGGCGTTGGATACTCCCTCCGCACGAGCGATAGACCCTCCTCGATCACATCGGGTGCTTCGGAGAGACGCCGCTGCAATTCGAGTTCGACGCCGTCCTTCACGAGGCCAGGGTCCTCACCAAGATCGCGTGACGTCTCGAAGTGCACATCTCCGAACTCAATGATGAGTTTCTCGCCCTTTGGATTGACGACGGTCCAGGTGTCCTCGCCCTCAGTGAGCGTGTTTGGCGAATTCATCCAGTTGAGCGGCTTGTAGGCACCACCGTCTGCATGGACTGCAACACACCCATCTGCCTTGACCATGATGAGCCGTGTTGCCCAGGGTAGAAACGCATCGAGGCGGCCCTCGTAACGCACGGTGCACTCAGCTATTCGAATCCTCATCAGAAGCGAGGCTAACGGTCCCTAGGTTGCTGGACAGGGCACTACCCGATGGAACCTTCCATCTGCAATTCGATGAGCCTGTTCATCTCAACGGCGTACTCCATCGGGAGTTCCTTCACGATCGGCTCGATGAAGCCAGCAACAACCATTGCAGTCGCCTGCTCCTCGGTGAGACCTCTGCTCATGAGGTAGAAGAGTTGATCCTCACCGACCTTGGAGACAGTGGCCTCGTGACCGATGTCGATGTTGGATTCCTCGACCTCCATATAGGGATAGGTGTCCGACCGTGAGTCCTCATCGAGAAGGAGCGCGTCGCAGCGCACGAACGCCTTTGAGTTCTCCGCACCTTCTTCGACGCGAACGAGTCCGCGATACATGGCACGACCGCCGCCCTTGCTGATGGATTTCGAGGTGATCAGCGAAGTCGTGTTCGGTGCGACATGCACCATCTTCGCACCGGCATCGAGCACCTGGCCGGTGTTGGCGAAGGCGATCGAGAGCACTTCTCCGTGCGCCCCCTCCTCCATGAGCCACACAGCCGGATACTTCATTGTGAGGCCTGAACCAAGGTTGCCGTCCACCCACTCCATCGTGGCGTTCTTGTAGGCAGCTGCACGCTTCGTAACGAGGTTGAGAACATTGTTCGACCAGTTCTGAATCGTGGTGTAGCGGCACCTGCCACCCTCTTTCACGACCACTTCAACAACGGCTGCATGCAGGGAATCACTCGTGTACACCGGTGCCGAGCAACCCTCGACGTAGTGGCAGAACGCCCCCTCGTCAACAATGATGAGCGTCCGTTCGAATTGGCCCATCGACTCAGCGTTAATGCGGAAGTAGGCCTGGAGTGGCTCTTCGACGTGCACGCCTGGTGGCACATAGATGAACGATCCGCCGGACCACACCGCGGAATTCAGTGCAGCGAACTTGTTGTCATTTGAAGGGATGATCGTGCCGAAATACTCCTGCACCAGTTCCGGATACTCACGAACGGCTGTGTCCATGTCGCAGAAGAGAACACCCATTGCCTCAAGGTCCTCACGATTGCGGTGGTAGACGACTTCCGAGTCGTACTGCGCTGTTACCCCTGCAAGGAACTTGCGCTCCGCCTCAGGAATACCCAACTTCTCGTAGGTCTCCTTGATCGAGTCCGGCACCATGTCCCAATCGCTGACAGTGCCTTCAGTTGGTTTGATGTAGTAGTAGATGTCGTCGTAGTCGATCGTGTCAAGAATCCCGCCACCACCCCAGGTGGGCGTTGGCTTTGCAAGGAACCGCTTGTATGCCTTGAGCCTGAAGTTGAGCATCCACTCGGGCTCACCCTTCATCTCTGACATGGTGCGGATTAGTTCCTCATCCAAACCCTTTTCAGGCTTGAATACGTAGTCCTCTTCATCGGACCAACCAAGTTGATATGAACCGAGATCAATGTCGACGGTGGTCATGTTGGGCTCCTCACAGGCAATTCCACTACGGCGCTAGTGGAATCATATCAGAAACGTGGTGCGACTCGCCCGAATGGCTGCGAGTGGGAGTGGGGGAAGACCGGGCCACCCGGGCGAGTCGCAACTCGTACTGATGTAACGCT
>JAMBLH010000118.1 GCA_023336875.1 Actinomycetes bacterium | reverse complement strand
CACGGTTGTCCTCTCGAGATCGCCGGGTGGTTGCTCGGTCAGTTGACCAAGCTGGTCTTCTAGGTTGCTCACAGCAACTCCTCTCGTTGTACTGCCTCTCGCAAACGCTCGAGGCCTCTTGAGATATCGGTCTTGACGGTTCCTTCTGGTCGACCAGTCGCTGCGGAGATGTCAGCGATCGGCAGGTCAACCACGTACCTGAGAACGACCGCGTTTCTTTGGGGTGCTGACAGGCGGGCAAGCCGCCGGTTCCACGAATCAGAATCCATCGGTGAGGGATCGGAGGTGAACATGGATGACTCGGTGACTCCTGGCGTTTCTCTTTTCGGTCGTGAGGCTCTGTTCCGACACAGGTTCAGGGCGATCGTCCACAGCCAGCCAGGAAGACGTAGGTCGCCGATCGTTGCGTCGTCATACCGGTCGAGGGCCCTGTAGGCACGCAGGAACGTGTCCTGTGCCACCTCCTCAGCCTCCTCATGACGATGGGTGAGCCTGCGCGCCCCCGAGTAGATACCGGGTTGGTATCTGCGAACAAGCATCGTGAACCCGAGATCACGATCTGAAACCAGGATGTGCCGAATCTCGTCATCATCTGATGCATCACGCGCTCTCATACCCTATAGAACCGTTCAGACACCGGGTCGGTTGCACTCAATCGAGAATCTCAGACAAGAGATTGCGAACCCGGCGGTCGATGTCATCCCTGATCTCGCGGACCGCAGCCAGATCCTTGTCAGCAGGGTCAGGGAGATCCCAGTCCAGATATCGCTTTCCTGGGAACACGGGACACGCGTCTCCGCATCCCATCGTGATCACGACGTCCGATTCCCTTACGTCGTCGGCTGTCAACTCCCTTGGAGATTGGTCCCCTATGTCGATGTCCCACTCGGCGAGCGCTGCCACAGCCATCTGGTTGACCCCGTCCCC
Organism: Actinomycetes bacterium; assembly: GCA_023336875.1. Taxonomy (GTDB): domain Bacteria; phylum Actinomycetota; class Acidimicrobiia; order Spongiisociales; family UBA5794; genus B3-G11. Next base: position 4,409 of record JAMBLH010000118.1, on the reverse strand, counting down.
TGGAGCCGATCCGGCGGATCGGACACTGACACGCCCCATTCCGTGGTGGTCGAGCAGTGCTGCCGCCATCTGGGAGCGTCCGGCATTGTGGACACAGACGAAGAGGATTTGTGGTGTCATGGATCCCTTTGCGATACAGGTCGATACTACAGCCACCACCCAGTCTTCTAGGCTCCACCGATGGCCATTGATCGAACGACCAGGGGTGCCCTGCTCACACTTGTTGCTGCGACGCTGTGGGGTGTTTCAGGTGCAATTGCGGGCGGCGTGTTCGAGGTCGTGTCTCCCGCAAGGGTCACGCAGAGCCGAGCTCTCATCGCTGTCGTCGTACTCGTCCCCTACGCAGCGCACCGAGGTGTGTTGCGCCTCGAGGGCGGGTTCTGGAAGTTCGCCCTCCTAGGTCTCAACCTCGCAATCGTGAACGTGACGTTCTACTGGGCGCTTGATGCCCTCGGTGTCGGGCCCGGGGCAACGATCCAGTTTCTCGCGCCGATTCTCGTTCTCGGGTGGATGGCGGTTGTGCACAGAACCAGGGTGAGGGCACTCGTCTGGGTTGCTGCAGTGTCCGCGATTGTAGGTGTTGGTCTCGTGACCCAGGCATGGAATCTCGAGGGGTCTGACATGCTTGGTGTGCTCGCTGGTCTCGTGTCCGCGGCGGCATTCGCGACATATCTTCTCTATGGCGAGTACCTCGGCAAGACCTATCGGCCTTCACAGATTGCTGCGTGGGGCTTTGTGTTCGCGGCGGCTTTCTGGCTCACGGTGTTGCCGATCTGGACATTCCCGACAGACATCGGAGCCGCGGCATGGAGGGATCTTGTGATCATTGGAGTGTTCGGCACCGCCGTCCCATTCATCGTGGGGTTCGCGGCGCTCCGCCTCGCCTCATCAGGAGTGGTGGGAGTGGTTGCAACTGCGGAGCCTGCAATAGCTGCAATAGCTGCAACCGTGCTGCTCGGTCAGACGCTCGCCCCGATCCAGTGGGTGGGCGTAGGTGTGGTGGTCGTCGCGATCGCCACAGTCCAGCGCGTCGGTCTCACTGATGTGCATCCAACATCGTCGATCGCGTGACCGTTGGTGTCGAGCGCTGGTAGTTTTCGGGTATGAAGTTCATCAGAAGTGCGGCCATTGGTCTCGCTGTCGTCGTGGCGACGAGCGTTGCTGCCGTGTTCGTTGTGCGAAGACAGTTACCTGCATTCGGAAGTGAGAATGACGCTGAGTTCTCCGTTGTCGCTGCAGTGGATGGGACGGTCTTCAACGCGAAGTCCATGGGACTCGTGGAGGCTCGAGCAACAGCATTCATGGGTGGCATCGAACTCAATCTCGTGGATGCTGACCTGTCGCCTGGTGCGTTTCTCACACTCCGAGCCGTCATGGGTGGCATCGACGTCATCGTCCCGTCCCACTGGCGAGTAGAAGTAATGGCTCGAACTGTGATGGGCGGTATTGGAAACCTCACCGCCCCTGACGCCGTAGAAGACGACGCTCCCGTACTCATGATCGACGCACTTGCGGTGATGGGTGGAATCGAGATCCACGCAGAAGACGTTCCCTATGGCAGTTGACCTCGCTTCGACGGTGACCTACCTCAAGGATCACGCAATGGAGCACGGATTTCATGTGCACGATGAACGCCATTTCGTTGAGACCTACACACTGCGCCAGTCGTGGGAGATCGACGTTCACCCCGCTGAGGCCTGCGCTGGTCCACTCGACCTTCATATCGCGCTCGATGTCAATCCGCGGCTGCTGTTGAGTTTTGAGGATGCGTTGAATGCGTCAGATGGAATCCCTGAGGATGAGGATGGAGCCTTCGAGGTCACATTCTTCTTCAACTGGTCCCTGCCGCCTCTGGAGCAGTCGCCGGACATACTCGTGCTGTCAGCCGAACTTGCCGGTATCGGCGGTATTGACCTCCCAATCGAGGTCTCCTCCGTCGAGACGATGGCGGCTCTCTCTGATAAAGGCGACCGACTTCTCTCGGTTGTGGGCGCGGCGAAGCGCTCTCTGGCAGACGTCGTCTTCAAGCAGGATTCTTTGTGCGACGTACTCGATCGAGTACACGAGGTCAGCATGTACATGGTCGAACACGCTGATGAGTGGACAGAACAGCCCTGATCGGCGGCAGGCCGTACGACCAGGAGTGTCCGTTGTGCAACGCTACCCGCTGTCCGTGACCTCGATATGTTCTTGTATCCAGGCGACTCGGATCGTCACTGGGCGCCCAAGGTCGTCCTCGGCGATACTGGACAGGTCCGCTGATGACGGCGGGGGTGGAGTGCCGGGGCCAACCAGTTGCACATTGACCGTATCGTCGTCCACTGAGATTTCGCTGACCCTGTAGGGCGAGTCGTCACCGAGCCAGGTGTCAACGGCGTCGCCGGCGCTCCTCAGATCTGCAGCGCTCCCGAGAATCGCTTGTCCTGTCAATGCAAGGGGAACCGATATGAGAAGCGCACCGAGGGCAACTATCGCAAAAGACGTCCTGATCCGGTCCTTCCTCGTGTAGAGAAGGCTCCACTCGCCGTAGCCGACGAGTAGGAAGACGAGTCCTGCCATCAGTACGATGGAGAACAGGTTCGTGAGAAAGAGCAGTGAGGCACCCGCGGCTCCGGAAAGATCGCCGGCGCGGAGCGTGATGCCAACGACCGCCAGCGGTGGCACCAATGCAATTGATACCGCTACACCAGGGAGCGCATCTGAACCAGCAATCCGCGAGACACCGTAAGCGCCAGCTGCGCCGGCAGCGATCGCTATTGCGAGGTCGAGGAGATTCGGTGATGTACGCGACGTGACCTGGCCATTGGCGATGACTGACGCGAGGTTCGGGATCATCGCCGATAGAAGCCATGCAAGGGCCACCGTGCCGACGATGCCACCGAGCGCGATGAGTCCTGACAGGCCAGCTGACCGGACGCGACCGTTGATCAATCCGGCTGAGACGCCGAGAATCGGTGCCATCAGGGGGGCAATGAGCATGGCTCCGATGACAACGGCGGTGGAGTCGGTGGCGATGCCGAACGTTGCGATAGCGGTGGCCAGTGCCATGAAGACGCCAAACCGCCAGAGGCGGCCCTTGCGATCGACTCGGAACAGAAATACGGTGTTGTCGAGATGGGTCCTCTCCTCGGAGCTCAAGTCCCGGAGTGTGATCCAATACGTGATGATTCCGCTTGTATCCGACGGGTCGATGGTTGCTGCTGCGTCTCGGTGCGAGACGACGAACCAAAGTGTGATCACCGCCCGGAGAACCATGGCGATCGCGGCGAGGACGATGATGACCTCGACCGACTTGCTCGGAGCAGCAAGTACCAGGGCGCCCATGGCAAGCCCTATCAGGCCACGTACAAAGATCCAGCTGTTGGAGGCGGCTCCATTCCATTGACGCGCACCGGCCCATACGTCCATGACTCCGCGGGCGACGATCAGGCCTCCGAGAGCGAACCCAACGACGCGAAGTGTTTCGCTCGGCCACAGTATGAGAATCGATCCGGCAACGAGTGCCATCGCGGGTGGTACGAGAAACTTGAGCTCGCGGTGCCTGACCAGCGCGATCACCAGTTCAAAGAGACCCAACGCCACGAGAACGAAGCCGACCAACTCCTCGGCATCAGCAACGGAGAGCGTCTCGGATGCCATCAACGCAATGAGCGCGATTCCACCGAACGCGTAGACGATGATCTTCGCGAGGCTCCCCGCGGGTGCCTCTGCGGGGTGTGGATACTCTGCGTCGGCTAAGGCGTCAGGGTTGTGTTCCTCGGATTGATCCATGGCCGCAAGCATATGCGGGATGTCGTGCGTGGGGAGACCATAGAGCGTCCATGACAACACACGTGGATTCCAAGATCACCGCGGGCCTAGCCACGCATATTGCCTGCCGACACAAAGAGGCTTCGTTATGGGCGGTCGGGGGACTGTCGAGTATCGTCAGACTTGATGATTACACCACGAGAGGGGATCACAGTATGACCATTCTCAACACGACAGCCGGGCCGAGCGGAGATCGCATCCACATGATCTCCTTCAGTATGACCGACATCATCAGCATCGGCCTGGAGAGGATGCTGAACGACGGGATCGGCCTCGCAGGCATCAATCCTGATACAGAGGTGAGCCTGGAGGTCGGCGTCACAGACGACTACGACGGTGCGACGCGCTCGGCTCGCTTCGAGATCGGCGTTGATTTCGACATCGTGAACGACCTCGATGGCTCACTGCGAGTGATCGACCTCGATCGAGCAGGCGAGATGGAGGTGAGCGTCATCCTGATGATCGCAAACCAGAGGAAGGAGAAGGCGTGAAGGCCCTTTCACCACGAGTATCTGTTACGGGGGATGGCTCAGGACATCGTTCCGGATAAGGCTCAGGACATCGTTCCGGTTTCTCGGGGTGTTGGTGTTTCAGGTTCT
>JAMBLH010000117.1 GCA_023336875.1 Actinomycetes bacterium | reverse complement strand
GCGGTGGCAAGGCCGACCTCGGCGGTCACCTCGCCGGTTGCAGGGTTGTACACGGGTGAAGTTCGTCCAGAAGTGGATTCGACCTCTTCGCCGCCGATGATGTGGTTGATCTGTTTCAAGTGAATCTCCAGAGTCCTGATTGCTAGTGGTTGATGGATACCCGCGCCCTTGGCACGTACTCGCCATCGCCCTTGGCGCCAAGATATTCGTCTCCGTCGACGATGACGTTGCCCCTGAGCAATACGGTGTCAACCCTGCCCTTGACCTCCTTGCCCTCATACGGTGAGTAGTCGACGTCCATGTGGTGCTGTGCGACGGACTTGGTCCATTCAGCTTCGGGATCGAATATCACGATGTCGGCATCGGTGCCAACGGCGATCGTTCCCTTCTTCGGGTACATGCCAAAGATCTTTGCTGCCGCCGTGCTGGTGAGCTCGATCCATCGGTTGAGATCGATACGCCCCTCGACAACCCCACCCTGATAGATGAGTTGGAAACGGTCCTCGACACCTGGCAACCCGTTCGGGATCTTCGTGAAGTCGCCCTCGCCGAGACGCTTCTGGGTCCCGAGGATTGGATGATCATCCATGCAGAACGGGCAATGGTCCGTCGATACGACCTGGAGGTCATTCGTGGCCAAACCCATCCACAGGGCATCCTGGTGACCCTCCTCCCGTTTGCGAATAGGAGTGGAGCAGACATACTTCGCACCTTCGAAGCCATCGGCTGACACATGGTCCTCGACGCTGAGGAACAGGTACTGGGGACATGTTTCCGCGAACACGGGGAGACCCTTGTCGCGAGCCTCGGCGATCTCCTCGAGTGCCTCCTTCGCGGACATGTGGACAACGTAAAGATGTGCGCCGGCCAACTCGGAGAGCACGATTGCCCTGTGGACCGCTTCGCTCTCTGTCGATGCCGGACGGGTGAGGCTGTGGTGGACGGGGTCGGTCTCACCTCTCGCAAGGGCCTGTTCTCGCAGTACATCGATGGCCATGCCGTTCTCGGCATGCATCATGATCATCGCGTCTGTGTCGGCAGCCTTCTGCATTGCGCGAAGGATGTCGCCGTCATCGGAGTAGAACACCCCGGGATAGGCCATGAACAGCTTGAAACTCGTACATCCGCGGTCGATGAGAATGTCCATGTCGGCGAGCGACTGTTCGTTGATATCGCCGGCAATCATGTGCATCCCGTAGTCGATGGCGCAGTTGCCCTCGGCCTTCTCCATCCACGTGTCAAAGCCGCCGATGAGGCTCTCGCCCTTCACCTGCACAGCAAAATCGATAATCATCGTCGTGCCGCCGAACGCCGCTGCCCTTGTGCCGGTCTCGAAGGTATCGGAGGCATACGTTCCGCCGAAAGGAAGCTCCATGTGGGTGTGCGGGTCGATTCCACCCGGCACCACGTACTTCCCCGTCGCGTCGATTACCTTGTCTGCTTCGTCAGCCCATGTATGCGTTCCTGGTGCGCCGATCGCGATGATCACCTCACCGTCAATGAGCACGTCCGCGGGAACGGTGTCGATCGCAGTGACAACCGTTCCACCTGAAATGAGTGTCTTCATTCTCGTTCCTCTCCTGTGATCAGTTGATAGCCGATACCGAATCGGCGATGATCTCTGACGCTGTGTCGATCTCTTGTTCCGTAACGGTCAGGGGTGGCGCGATGCGCAGGACGTTGCCGTACAAGCCACCCTTGCCGACCAGCAGGCCGCGCTTTCGGCATTCCTCGAGAAGCTGCCCTGCACGACCCGCGTCGGGCGTGTCGGAATCAGGTTCCACAGTTTCAATCGCGAGCATGAGCCCCTTGCCCCTGAGCTCGAGGATCCATGGAGTCTCCTCCGTGACGGGCAGAAGCGCCTCGTAGAGCCGCGATCCCTGCTTGAGAGCGTTCCCCTGAAGGTCGTTCTCAATGAGGTACTTGAGGTTCGCGAGCGCACCGGCCGACACCAGTGGATTGCCACCAAAGGTCGAGATGGAGTTCGCACCTATGCAATCCATGATCTCAGCCGGCGCAACGACGCCGCCGATCGAAAGGCCGTTGCCGATGCCCTTGGCAAACGTCATGATGTCCGGTGTGATGTTGTGCGCCTGGTAGCCCCACATGTGTTCGCCTGTGCGCCCCCACCCCGTCTGTACCTCATCAGACACGAAGAGAATCCCGTACTCGTCGAGCACGTCCTTGAATCGTTTGAAGAATCCGTCCGGTGGCGTGGCAAACCCTCCTACTCCCTGGATCGGTTCCACGATCATGCACGCAACATCTCCTGAGGTCATCATGTCGATCACCTGATGGAGGTCATCAACAGCAGCGTCGATGAACGCGTCGTCGCTGAGGTCTTTGTAGGGGCTACGGATCTTGTAGGGACCCTGGACATACTGCACGTTTAGTCCTGTGTAACCCGTTGGCGACCATGACCGGTGTGCTGTGAGCGCAATCGCTGTGAAGCTCCGACCGTGGTAGCTGTTGCGAAGTGCAAGTACCTGGTTCGACTTGCGATACGAGGTCGCGAGGAGGATCGCTGCGTCGTTCGCCTCGCTGCCTGAAGGTGTGAAGAACACCTTGGCATCGGGGATGCCTGACATCTCAGCGACCATCTCAGCAAGCTCAACCATCGGTTGGTTGAGGTACAGCGTCGACGTATGCAGAACTTTCGCTGCCTGCTCATTGATTGCGGCCGTCACCTCTGGGAGGGAGTACGCGGTCATCGTGGTGAGGATGCCTCCAAAAAAGTCGAGATACTCGTTCCCTTCGAGGTCCCACACCGTTCGACCCTCACCCCTGTCGATGGCGATCGGCTCGTCGTAATACAG
>JAMBLH010000116.1 GCA_023336875.1 Actinomycetes bacterium | reverse complement strand
CTCAAGGATGTTGCGTCTGCAATGAAATCCGTCGCTGCGATCGGAACCGAACCCATGCGAATCGACCCGAACCTCGATGCACTCAAATCAGCTCTCAACAACCGAAGGGACTCCACTTCATGATCGATCTCACCGTCAACGAAGCCGTACTCGCGTCTGCCGTCCAGCAGGCCAAGGAACGAGACTTCAGGATCCCAACCTTCAAGCAGATGCGGGATCCAAGCCTGATCCCAGATGACATCAAGGCACGCCTGAGCAACGTTGGACTGTGGGATCAGGATCCTCTCAATCTGTACCGCATCACATGGCACAACGACCCAGTTCCCTTCGGTGGGGGCTTCGGTGGAGCGAACTACCTCGAGGTGCCATCAGAGATAAGTGGTGTTGAAGCCAGGATCGTGATGCTTGAGGGCAAGTGGTTTCCCACTGGCGCACACAAGGTGGGTGCGGCGTTCGGTTGCCTTGTCCCCCGTCTTGTAACGGGTCAGTTCGACCCCGCAACTCAGAAGGCTGTATGGCCGTCAACGGGCAACTACTGCCGCGGCGGTGCCTATGACTCCACGCTGCTTGCCTGTGAGTCCATTGCAATCCTCCCCGAAGGCATGAGTGCCGAGCGATTCCACTGGCTCGAGGAAGTAGCTGGTGAGATCATCAGAACTCCTGGCACCGAGTCGAACGTCAAGGAGATCTTTGACAAGTGCAACGAACTGAGAGCATCGGGAGAGGATCTCGTCATCTTCAACCAGTTCGACGAGTTCGGGAACTACCTGTGGCACTACTCGGTAACGGGACCAGCCATGGCAGAGGTCCTCAGCAAGATCATGGGACCGAACGACCGTTTCGCAGGCGTGACTCTCACCACGGGCTCTGCGGGGACGATTGCATCAGGCGACTACCTCAAGCAGATCTACCCCAATTCCAAGATCGTTGCGGGTGAAGCCACCGAGTGCCCAACCATGACAGACAACGGCTTCGGTGAGCATCGGATCGAGGGCATCGGCGACAAGCATATCCCATGGATCCACAACGTGCGCAACACGGATATGGCAATGGCAATCGATGACGAGGCGTCAGTCAGTCTGATCCGTCTCTTCAATGAGCCGGCGGGTCACGAGTACCTCGCGTCTCAGGGCGTGTCGACGGACTTCATCGAGAAGCTCCCGTTGCTTGGGATCTCGGGAGTGGCGAACATGTTGATGGCGATCAAGTTCGCCAAGTGGTACGAACTCACGGGCAACGACGTCGTGATGACGGTCGCAACCGACTCGATGGAAATGTACGGATCGCGGCTGACCGAGATGAACGCCGAACGTGGCGAGTTCACCATGCTCGATGCTGCGGGTGTGTATCACCAGTACCTGATGGGTCAGAGCACCGCGCACATCCAGGAACTCGACTACTACGAGGCAAAGCGCATCCACAACCTGAAGTACTACACGTGGGTTGAGCAGCAGGGCAAGACCTATGACGAGATCCAAGCCCAGTGGTATGACCTTGACTACTGGACAGGTATCCAGGCAATGGCAGACCCCATTGACGAGATGATCGAATCCTTCAACGCACGGATCGACAGCTAAATCAGGACGTCTTATCGATCCCAGCGGATTCGATTGTTGTTGTGCCATAGATCGAGGAGATCCATATCACCGGTGATGGTGATGTTCGAATCATCACCCCGATTCCACAGCGCCAGATAGAGGTCTGACGCGTCTCCAGTGAGGGTGAGGTCTGCTGGTCCGTCTTCGCGGATAGTGGTGATGCCGTCGGGTCCAATTGTCACGCACCAACGATCACCGGTGTCGTGTGCATGGACCACCATTGTGCGGGTGCTCTTGACCGGAAACTCGTCGCGCCGGGGAGCGAAGGCCATGAGTATTTCATCGATTCCGTCGGAGGCGAACACCGGATCGAATCGAGACTCGATACCCGCGGCATTCTCTGCATCGAATCGGTGTACTGCCGTTTCGTGAGCTTGACGCCTGGCCCACATCGCAAGCGGCGACGGTGCTGGGAGGAATGTGAATGAATCCACGTCGAGTGGTGCCGATTCGAGTGCATTGACGAGGTTTGCGTTCGTGTTGAGATATGAGCCGACCAGGTCTTCATCCTCGGGCCAGAAGACGGCGAGTTCGGGCCAGAAGACGGCGAGTTCAGAGAGATCGTCGACCCATGGCTTGTCGTGGGGTTGAGCGACGTGAGCCGCGGCCCAGAGGTGAATCTCGCTCAAGTGGCGGACAAGCTCTCGCATGTCCCACCCGGGGCAGCTCGGTATGTCCACGTCGAGGCCGCCCTGCTCTGCTGCTTGTGCGAAGAGCTTGGCTTCCTGACCAACAGCTGTGATGTGCTCGGTGATTTCCACAATGTCCTCCCAATGGATCCGGGTGAAGGTCCGCTACGTCTCGTTATCTCAATCCCTGCTCGGGGTCCCTCCTACAGCTTGCCGACAACGTGGGCGAGCACCTGGGACATCTGGTCGTGGGGGCTGAACTCAACCATCCTGACTGCTTCCTCGACGATAACGGTGTGGCCGGACGGCCAGTAATAGATCTCGCCTGCGCCTACGACCTCTTCGGTGCCATCCTCGTAGTTCACGCGGATGCTGCCCTCGATGACGTAGCCCCAGTGAGGACATTGGCAATGATCCTGCTCGAGACCCTCGAGCAGAGGGGAAAAATCGAGACCGGTCGGGTACTCCATGTACGCGCTGGTCATCCCGCCCCAGTCCTGTCCTCGGATCATCTCTCCAAGTGCCTCGTGTGCGATCGGTAGGTCTTTGATGTTGCTCTTCATCTTGGCTGCCTTCCTTCTGATGACTTCTACAGGCGTCGTGTTGTCGGACCGAATCTTGTTAGTCCAAATCGCCTGTACTGCAAGTTGCAGTACACTATATACTGAACTATGCAGTAGAGTCAAGAGCATGCCACCCAGAATCACAACATCTTCATATGCGGTACTTGCCCTCCTCGACCTGAAACCGTGGACGGGCTACGAACTCACCCACCAGGCCCAACGGAGCCTCCGCTACGCCTGGCCCAAATCCGAGCGCCTCCTGTATTCGGAACCGAAGAAGCTCGTCGAACTCGGATTCGCCACCACGCATAAGGAGAAGATCGGCGATCGTAGCCGCAACGTCTATGAAATCACCGACGAAGGTCACGATGCTCTCAGTGAGTGGACGAGCACCCGGACACAGCCGCCACGCATGGAGGTCGAGGCACTGTTGCGACTGCTATTTGCCGACCACGGAACTATCGATGACCTTCTCGGAGCGCTCGACGAGCTTGAGAGCGACATCGGTGAACACCATGAGGCCATCGTCGAACTTATGGGCACGTACCTCAACGGAGGCCATCCATTCCCACAGCGCACACACCTCTCGGTACTGTTCGCAACCTTCCAGATCGAGATGTTCAAGAGCATCGAACGGTGGATCGAGTTTGCCCGTGAAGAGATCAGCCACTGGCCTTCCACGAAGGAGCTCGGCATGTCCCAGCGGACAGAGATCCTCACACGCCTCCTCGCCCACGATGAGTCACCTCTCAGCGGCGAAGTGCCACGACTTACACAGCAAGATCTGTAAATAAGGGCCATCGGAGACGGCGCTATTGAAGCTGGTCGAGCCAGTTCACCTTGTCATCGTCACCAGCGAAACTCGAGACAATCGAGTTACGGGCCAGCGCTGTAACACCATCGATATCGAGATGACACCAGTCCCACGCTCTCTCATACTCCGCAAGTAGATCAGTGTGGAACATCGGCGGATCGTCGGTGCCAAGCGTCACAACAATGCCAGCATCGAGCATCGCCGGGAGAGGATGGTCTGACGGTGAGGCCACGGCATGGAGCGCAAGGTTCGAACCCGGACACACGTCACACGGGATACCGCGTTCGCGCAGGAGAGCGACAACTTGAGGGTCCGACACCACGCCTATTCCGTGCTGAATTCGGACGGCACCGAATTCTTCCACCGCGAAGCGAACCTCATCGGCTCCACCGTGCTCCGCGGCATGCGCGACGCCGGGGATGCCATGCTCGCGAGCAGTCGCAAATATGGATCCGAAGTCCTCTGCTTCCCATGTGTCGGCAGGGCCGCCCATTCCGATGGCAACGACGTGATCGGTGTCATAAGCGAGGACCAGATCCATGGCAGAAGCACAGGCAGCGGCAGGAAGGTGCGGCGAGATGTCAGGAATGAGACCCCACGACACGCCGGTTCGCCGGGCTGCACGCGAGCATCCATCGACAACGCCGTCGTAGATCGGTCCCCATTCCTTCCCTTGTTCGAGGATGTGGCCGGTTGCCGACACATGGAACTCGACGTGTACCACTCCCTGGGAGACTGCCAGATCGAGATAGCGTTCCGCTGCCAGAGAGAAGTCCTCTGGTTCGCGGAGAAGGTCGAGTACCGCGAAGTACCGGTCGAGGAACAACGGAAAGCCGTCAAATCCGAACCACGCTTCAACGCCAGCAACGTCTT
>JAMBLH010000115.1 GCA_023336875.1 Actinomycetes bacterium | reverse complement strand
CAGCGGAAGGGGATCGGGAAGATCGCGGGCATCGAGCACCTGTAGCCCGTCGGCAATCGGGTCAAGGGCCAACGCAATGTAGGCCAGATCGAGAAACGATTGCCCTGGTTCGATGGTGACAGCGATTCCTGCCTCCACAGCTCGAGATCGAATCTCGCGTACCGAGCGCTCACCCACGACAGCACTTCCAGGCACCGCGTAGACGACAGCGGCGTGTTCCGCAGCGTCAAGGACACGGTCAGCAATAGCTGTGTACACCTCGTCGAATTCGCCAAGAGAGTCGTAGAGGTCGTCACACGTGAGTACGTCCCGAGAGGTTGCCACCTCTGCAGCCGCGGGATGTTCGAGCGTCCGAAGAACAACGGTGTCCGCCGCTTCGATCAGCGACAGGGCCGAAGTGTTCACATGTTCGATTCCTGCTGGTCCAAGACCGACAATCGCAATGGACATCAGGGAGATTGGGCTGGCGGCACGATGCCATCGGCCGGTGACGACCAGGTACCGATATCGCTCCGAACCGCGATGTCGGCACGCCCGACAGCGTCGTCGATCCATGAGCTCCAGGCGGCCTCAATCCGCTCGGCTGCAATCCACTTCAACGGATCCTGCGCGAGTTCTTCAAGCGTCTCTGCGGACTCTCTCGACTCGACGACGATGATGTGCCACCCGAAGTCGGTTTGCACAGGATCGGTAATCTCGCCAACCGGAGCGGTCAGGAGAGCGAGCGCAAACGGTGCAACAAACACTGTGGGAGACACAGGACATGGCAGAGCGCCATCGACAGATGCGTCGTCGAGCGATACCTCGTTTGCAAGGTCGGGGAAGCTCTCGCCATCGTCGAGGCGACCAATCACATCGAATGCCTCTTCCTCTGATGCGACGAGTATGTGACTGGCGCAGACCTGGGTGAAACCACCCTCTGTGCTGCTCCACATCCTTTCGAGAAATTCGGCGTCGCTAGCAAACGCCTCACGGACGTCAGACAGAATCATCAGCTGGGTCACCGTGACATTCACCGCTTCCTCAGTGAACTCTGGGTTAGCGGCAATTGATGCGAGGAACTCCTCCTCTCGCGAATCGACCGAGGCAAGATACGCTTCCCTGGCCTCAGGCGTATCGAGTCCTTTGAGACCAAAATCCTCCTCAGCAGCGACGAGTAGCGCCTCGGTGAAAATCAAGCGTGATAGGTCACCGCGAAATTGGTCGCCCGGAACGGAGACCTGGCCCTCGTTGGACGTCCTGATCCCAAGAACGGTCGACTCGGCGATCTCCGTGCCGTCAACCGTTGCTGCAACGTTTGCAGAGCTACAGCCAGCGACAAGAAGTGCAATAGCTCCCACAGCGAGCGCGACGCCTTTTTTGGTGATCATGGGTTTCCGTCCGAATCTGTTGATGTGGGCCACATTGTACGGAGGAAATCGGCAATCGCCGTTGCTGGTGACTCCTTCGGCGGTGTGAGATACAGCGTCGTGCCCCGCAGAATCGCGTCTCTAGCGAGCCGCTCAAGCCTGACCTCCTGCGAGGCCTTGAGAACTACAGGAGCGATTCGGATCTCCCTGCGGTTCTGCACTATCTCTGTGATCCCGATTCGAATCGCTTCTGCACGAAGTCGGGCGGCATCGATGAGATCAGTCGCCTGGCTCGGGAGCGGCCCGTACCTGTCCTCCCACTCGGATACGACGTCGTCGACCGAATCGTGTGTGGTTGCCGCTGCGAGTCGTCTGTATGCCTCAAGGCGAGCTTCAACGCCCGATACGTAGTCATCTGGGAGGTGTGCATCGGAATGCAGGTCGATGCGCACTGGCACAGGTTCCTCATCAACAGGGTCCTCTCCCTTGAGCTTGTTAACCGCATCTGCAACGAGTTCGGTATACAGATCGAAACCTACGGCTGCGATGTGACCGGTTTGGGTTTCGGACAAGATGCTTCCTGCTCCGCGGATCTCGAGGTCTCGCATTGCAAGTTCAAAGCCGCTCCCAAGGTCGGAGAACTGGCCGATCGCTTCGAGTCTTCGATATGCCGTGTCTGTCAGTCTGTCCTCCTCAGGATGGAACAGGTAGGCGTATGCCCGCTGGTTGGCGCGCCCGACCCTGCCTCTGAGCTGATAGAGCTGGGCAAGTCCAAGCCGATCTGCGCGCTCGACGATCAGCGTGTTCACTGTTGGAAGATCGAGACCCGACTCAATAATGGTTGTGGCGACAAGCACGTCGTACTCGCCATTCCAAAAGTCGTACATGACCTGCTCGAGTTGGCCTTCAGACATCTGGCCATGTGCGATTGCAAACTTTGCGTCAGGCACCAACTCTCTGAGCTTTGCAACCGCATGATCTATCGACTGCACACGATTGTGGACGTAGTAGACCTGACCTTCTCTCAGCATCTCTCTGCGGATGGCTGCACCCACTGCCCGCTCGTCATACGGTCCGACATAGGTGAGGATTGGATGCCGATCTTGTGGCGCCGTGCGAATGTTGCTGACGTCGCGGATGCCCGTAAGAGCCATCTCGAGTGTTCTTGGTATCGGAGTTGCAGTCAGAGTGAGCACATCAACACTTGCCCTGAGTTCTCTGAGGCGGTCCTTGGCCGCAACGCCGAACCGTTGCTCCTCATCGATCACCACCAGGCCAAGCGCGTTGAAATCGATGTCCTTAGAGAGGAGCCTGTGGGTGCCGACGACAATGTCCACGGATCCATCGCCGATTCCCTTGACGACATCTCGCTGTTGTTTGGGAGTCAGGAACCGAGAGAGCATCTCCACCCTCACGGGATATGGGGCGAAACGCTCCTCGAAGTTCGCAAAGTGCTGTTGGGCGAGAAGTGTTGTCGGCACAAGCATCACCACCTGCTTGCCGTCCTGGACAGCCTTGAACATTGCCCTTATCGCCACCTCGGTCTTGCCGAACCCCACATCACCGAATATGAGCCGATCCATGGGTTGGTCGGTCTGCATGTCCGCTTTGACGTCCGCAATCGCTGTGAGCTGGTCTGGTGTTTCCTCGTAGGGGAATGCAGCTTCGAACTCCGTCTGCCACGGGGTGTCAAGAGAGAACGAGTATCCCTGCGCCTCGGCCCGCTTCCGGTGAAGCGCCACAACTTGGTCTGCCACTATGGCGACCTCCTTGCGCACCCTGCTCCGCGTCTCACTCCAATCGGTCCCTCCCAGCTTGGAGAGGCGCGGGGATTCACCTCCCGTGTACCTGGCGATTGAAGCCAGCTGATCTGTTGGAACGTACAACTTGTCATCGCCCGCAAACTCAACAAGGAGATAGTCCCGTTCAGCTCCCGCAATGTCCCTGTGCACCAATCCGGTGAACCGTCCAATGCCGTGGTGCTGATGAACAATGAAGTCGCCAGGGTTCAGATCCCTGAAGGCATCCTGGACAGGTCTGCGGGTTCCACGACGGGCCGTTCGATGAGCTCGCCTTCTTCCAGCGATCTCTCGTTCTCCAACCACTCCGAAGCCAAGAGCGGGGAACACAAAGCCTGTATGGATTCCAACGGACGTGATTGCAGGAGTCAGCGCTGCGAGAATCTCAATCACGGGCAGGTCGGCGCCGTGCTCGGTGAGCACCGAAGCAACGCGGTCCGCGGCCGCTTGTCCGTCCATGGCCACCACAATCTCCACGCCGCGCTCCTT
>JAMBLH010000114.1 GCA_023336875.1 Actinomycetes bacterium | reverse complement strand
TGTCGTCTGTCGTCTGTCGTCTGTCGTCTGTCGTTCCTACCCCATCCAGCGGCACATCGCGACCGTCAATCGCTCAAGCGTTACCCGGTGCGTGGCTTCAGGTTGGGTTTTTAGTGTGAGATCGGCCTTGGCGAGCGCTCGGACAGAGCTGGCCAGACCCTCGGCAGATGATCTGTTCTTCGACTGCCACACCTTCTTGGTCGCATATGAACTCGGGTTGGCTCCGGACCAGTCCGCAAACGTGTCGTAGTCCGGGGCAATCGCAGCAAGCGACCGTCGGCGAACGACACCCTCCAGGTACGAAAGAAGGATCAGCGGATGCTGGTGCTCGAGGAAGTCGGAGAGCCTTCTCAACGCCTCGCCCTGGTTGCCGGACATGATCGCATCGCCGAGGAACCACATGGGTTCATCTGGCCGATTCGTGAACCGGTTCTTCACATCCTCGGCGACGATCGTGGAGCCGCCGACCGCAAGCTGGTCGAGGGCCCTTGCCATGGCCGAGGTATTCGAGCCGAAGTGATTGAGCATCTCGCTCCTGGCAGCCTGATCGATTCGAAGACCCCTCGACTTTGCCTCATCCGAAAGCCACGATGTAGCGTCCCTCTCGTTGAACGCCCTGATTGTCTCGATACCACCGGAGGCTTTGGCGAGGTCGCGGATGGAAGGCGGCAACGCTCCTGGTGAAACGAACACTGCCACTGCCTCATCAGGGTTGGCGGTCGTGAGTAGCTCCGCAATCGTATCCGCCTCCGCCTTGAGCAGATGGTTGGCATCGTTCACAAGCACCCCGGTCATGCCACCGAAGAGTGATCCAGATTGGAGTGCTGGCACGATCGGAAGGACGGTGTCGCGCATCGAGCCACCGTCCTCAGATGATCCGGTCCCCTTCTGGGGCACATCGATACGCGTGTATGTTTCGATGCCGGTGTCGGTGAGGATCTCCCCAGCCCGTGTCAACATTCGCTCGTGTTCGGACGGTCCTGCGTTCTTCGGACCTGTGACTGCGTACCAACCCATGTTTCACCAACATAGCCGAGGCAGGGCGGTTGCTACCACCCAAGACCTACGGAGATATCTCCTTCGAGATACGTGTGGCGAACTTCTGTCCCCGTTGCCTCGAGGACATCAAGAACGTCGGGATGCGGGTGCCCGTATCGATTCTCCCCGTACGAAAGCACGGCAAGTGCCCCCACAACACATTGAAGCCACTCGAGGTCTGTCGTGCCAGATCCATGATGGGGGACAATCAGGACGTCCGGTTTGACCCCTGGCAGTTCACCTTGTGCAATGCCCTCGATGTCACCTCCAAGGAGGACAGATATTCCTGCAGAAACGAGCATGGTCACCGATCCATCGTTCTCCCCCTGGTACCTGCGCCGCGGTCCTAGCACTTCGATGTCGATTGAATGCGTTGAACGAACCCGACCGGTGCCGACCCGGAGCACGGGAACGCCGGCGGACTCTGCTTGATCGATTACTTCGGCAAGGAGCCCGGACTCGCTCATGAACTTTGGCACCCACATCTCGGCAACACTGCCAGACGAGACAAGGTCAACGATGCCTCCAACATGGTCCAGATCGCCATGGGTCACGACAACGAGATCCAACCGTTTCACTCCGTGCCGTCTGAGTGCCCTGTCAAGAGATCGGGCATCAGACCCACCGTCAACGAGCACTGCCTGCCCACTTGGATCCTGAAGAAGGATCGCGTCACCCTGTCCAACGTCGAGCACAACCATCGTCGGCTCCAATGGCCATGTTGTAACTGTTCCCGCTATCGCAACTATGGAGATCACAGCAACCGCTATGCCCAGTGGGCGAGAAGATCTCCACGCCACGGCGCCGCCAACGACACCCGAGGCAACTGCACCCATCCACGAGAGCTGCGGCCCCGATGCCGCCATCGCCGAGATGGAAAGGATCATCGATGCGCCGATGTCTGCGACCCCCGCAACTGGCGGTAGAACGAGTGCCACTGCACCGATTGCAGTGGTGAGAGCCACCAGGGGCGCAACGACGAGATTCGTCAGCGGAGCGAGTAGCGGAATCGATCCGAATACGAAGAGGATGATCGGTGCGACCGCCGCCTGTGCACCGATCGTCATGAACAGTGGAGTGAACAACCACGCAGGCTTCCTGGCTCCCACAGCTCCAACTCCGACCAGAACGCCTGCCGTGGCAGCAACCGAGAGCTGAAACCCGACCGAGAACGCAAGCTGGCCGGAGAACAGAAGGAGGGCTGTGGCCGCCGTCCCGAGCGCCATCCACGGATCGAACGGGAGGCCAATCAACCCACCGAGCAGAGGTACCGCGGCCATGACCGAGGCTCTGATCACCGATGGTTCCCACCGAGTCACAACCGCGAACACAGCGAGACCAATGAATCCTCCGGCAACCCGAAGTACTGGCCTCACAGCTATTGGAGCGGTGAGGAACCACCACGCGACGAGAAACATCGCGACGTTCGAACCCGATACGGCGATGAAGTGGGCAAGACCGGCTCTCCGAAGATCTTCCTCGTGTGCAACGGAAAGGAGGGATGTGTCGCCAATCAGGAGACCTCGTACCAACCCATCGCCTGACCTCGATCCGTCGTACACACCAGCTACACGACCACGGATCGAGTTCCCCATTTGAACGATTGGATTCGCCGATGCCCGTACGCTCACCACCTCGTCGACCGTCAGGACTCCCGCAACGATCTCGTCACGGACACGTGAGACCCGTGCCCTCAGATCTCCCTCGAGAGTCACGGTCGCGCCAACAGACGCCTCGGGATCGACACCGGCGAGCACGAGGCGTGGTCCGCCCCACGGAACTCCATCGACAGACAGCGGGTCGACAACTGCCCTCGCATAGGAGGCACCGCTTGCTTCCTCGGCCATTCGAGCAACAAGCACGACATGGCCCTGAGGAAGCTCTGCTCGCTGGATCGCACCCACCCTCTCTCCTGCGACAGCGCCCGAGAGCATGCCGAGAATCAGGAACGCGACCGAAACGGCGACAGAACGGCGACGTACAAGAACGACGAAGGACACCAGGAGAGCCGCCAGAACTGCGGCGCGTCGCACCGATGAGAATCCGATGATGGTCCCTAACCATGTGGTGGATGCGGCCAGAAGGCACCAGCGACCAGGAACCGAGACCTCCAACCTCACGGATACGTGATGGAGTCTCGCATCTGGGACAGCTTGGATTCACCTATCCCCGGTACGTCGAGCAGATCTTCAACAGTGAGGAACGGCCCACGATCGGTCCTGAACGCAACGATTCGCTCAGCCAACACAGGGCCAACACCCGGAAGTGATTCCAGTTCTCTCGCTGTAGCCGCGTTGAGATCAACTCCCTCTTCAGCTCCTTGAATCACCCCAGCACCCTGCTGGGATCCGTCAGGGACGACGATTCTCTCTCCCTCTCTGAGTGTCGCTGCGAGATTGATCGATGTGAGGTCTGCTATCTCGATGGCTCCTCCGGCTGCAGCAACGGCATCGGCCACGATCGCGTCCGACGGAAGCTGAACCACACCCGGAGCAGCTACGGCACCCGAGATATGGACACGAATCGTCTGTGCATCTGGCTCCTGGGACGTCTCAGATCGGGTCGGAACCGGCGGCGCCTCCTCATCACCGAGCCCGAACCACACCACACCCGTGATCACGACGAGCACTGCAACACCTGTCACAGTCACCGCAAGGTTCGAGGGATCGCGCGCCATCCGTACCCCAACCGCCGCGCCAAAGCAACGTATCACAGCGCCGCGACCCACTCAATGGGCCTAGAACAGTCGAATGATCGCTTCGAGTTGTTCCATTTGGTCCAATTGCTCCTCTGCCCACCCAAGAATCGAGTCGCCATAGAGGAGGGTTATCGCGGCGAGGAGATTGATACCGGAATGCATTGCAATCGCGAGAGAGAGATCCCCCCTCCGTATGGCTACCCAACCAAGCACGACGCCGAGCAGGAACAGTCCGGGAATGACAGCGATCGCGTTTGGATCGAATAGGTGAATCGCAGCAAAGACGGCAGCAGAGATCAGTATTGCTGGCCAGCGATTGAGCGACCGCGCCAGAATCGATAGCAGCATTCCGCGGAAGATCATCTCCTCGATGATCGGTGCCCCGACCGCGATGACGACGAGCACCAGAATCTGCTCCATCAAGGTCTCGGACGACTCCGCCACATCAGCAACACTTTGGGACGGCGGGCCATCAGGCCAGACCCACACGATAATCGGAGCGGTCACGAGCGCTATTGCGATCTGGAGTCCCATCCCAGCCGGGACTCCCCACCAGTCAGAACCGCTGATGACCAGACCCGTGTCTGCCGCCAGCGAACCAGACCCTCGAGTCCGCGACAGATACCACATCATGGCGAAACTCGCTGTGCCCTGCGCGCCGAAGATCACTGAGAACGGAATCGGCTCCAACGGATCCATGCCTACCGCCACGACGCCTGCAGCGACGAAAATGGAAGCGAATGCACCGCTGAAGAACACGACGACCACTTCCCAGTACCGCCAATCTGCGACGGGCAGATAACCGGTGGGTGGCGGAGGCTGTGTCACGTCAACTCCTGATCCGGTCGTTGGGACGTGTCGAACGCCGCTGCCTCGAATCCGATCGCTCTGTAGGCGACTCGGTGGTTGAGCCCGATCAGCCGGTTCCGGAGATAGTCACTGAAGTAGCGCGCAAGAAACCCAACTCTCCCCTCGCTACGCCACTGGCCGACATGCACAAGTTCATGACGCAGAAGTTCCGGCTGTTCACCACTGACCACCTCGTCGAAGCGGTGTCCCCCTATCAGGATGGTATTACCAAGGGTGATGGCTGCGACGTCCGACCCGAGTATGCGCGACGCCCATCGCGGCATCGGACGAATGGTGACATTGGAGATATCCAAGCCACCAACGTCGAAACCGGCGCGCCTCATCGCCACGGATGCGGGAACGCTCACACTACGAGGCTGAGGATGTTGGGCAGACGGGAGATCACCTTCCTGGGCTGTGCCCCTCCCGTGTGCGCCCGGACTCTCTCCGAGCCAAGCGCAAGAGCCACAGCATCCTCCTCGGTGATACCGATCGGTACCTCGATCCGGTCACGCACCTTTCCGTTCACCTGCACCACCATGGTTGCCGTGTCCTCTGCGATCAGGGACTTGTCACACAACGGCCAGTCAGCGGTCACGACAGACCCCTCCTTGCCCATACGCGACCACAACTCCTCGGCAACGTGCGGGGCCAGGGGCGACAACAACCTGGGAAGAACATCTGCCACGTCTGACGGGACCCGCTCAATGCCTACGAGTGCATTGTTGAGTTCGAACAAGCGAGCGACAGCGGTATTGAAATGCAGATTCTCCATGTCGTGGCCAACCGCTTCGATCGTCCTGTGCAACAGGACCTGGAGGTCGCCATCGGAGGGGCCGTCGCTGACGAGCACCTCGCCTGTGTCCTCGTCGATGAAGTTCCGCCACAGACGTTGCAGGAATCTGTGGACACCAACAATGTCCTTGGTCGACCATGGGCGAGAAGTATCGAGGGGCCCCATGAACATCTCATAGAGGCGGAGCGTATCCACGCCGTATTCGTCGAAGATCTCATCGGGATTGACAGAGTTCTTGAGCGACTTACCCATCTTGCCGTACACAGGTATGACCGCTTCCCCCTCGTATGTGAAGATCCCATCGTCCTCAACGACATCCGCGGCGGGAACGTAGATGCCGCGTTCGTCCTGATAGGCATCGGCAAGGATGTAGCCCTGATTGAACAGCCTGCCGAAGGGCTCCTTCGTTCCGACGTGACCGAGATCGTTGAGCACCTTGTGCCAGAACCGTGCATAGAGCAGATGCAGAACCGCGTGTTCCACTCCCCCCACGTACAAGTCAACGCCAGAATCGCCCATCCAGTAGCGTTCCATGTCCGGATCGACAAGGCGTTCATCGTCGGACGAGTCGATGTATCTGAGGTAGTACCAACAGGATCCAGCCCACTGTGGCATCGTGTTGAGTTCGCGCTCATAGCTGACACCATCGATCTCGACGAACTTCCAGTCATCTGAAGCATTGGACAGCGTCGGCGTTGGCTCTGCATGTTCGTCGTCAGATGCGTGGGGGCTGTAATCATCAACTTCCGGAAGCAGAAGAGGCAACTCATCCTCGGGCACAGGTATGAGTTCTCCGTTGGGACCGTGAAGGATCGGAATCGGCTCTCCCCAGTACCGTTGGCGGGAGAAGAGCCAGTCGCGCAGCTTGTAGGTAACCGTGCCCATGCCTGCGCCATTCGTCTCGAGCCACTGAATGATCCTCTTCTTGGCGGCGTCGATGTCCAGGCCATCGAGGAAACCCGAATTGATCGCAGGACCAGGACCCGTATAGGCATCGCCGTCGAACTCAGGTGGCGGTTGGACGGTTCGGACGATCGGGAGATCGAATGCCTCAGCGAACTCCCAGTCTCTCTCGTCCTGACCGGGAACCGCCATGATCGCCCCGGTACCGTAGCCCACAAGGACGTAGTCGGCAATGAATATAGGGACCGGGTCTCCGGTGAGGGGGTTGATGGCATACCCCCCTGTAAACACACCCGTCTTCTGTCTGTCCTCGGCCTGACGTTCGATATCTGACTTACGCGACGCTGCAAGCCGGTAGGCGGCAACCGCATCGCGAGGCGTGTCGATGCCGAGCGTCCACAGCGGCTTCGTTCCGTCAGGCCACATCTCCTTCGTGATCTCGTCGACCATTGGATGCTCAGGAGCCACCACCATGTAGGTCGCGCCAAACACGGTGTCTGGCCTTGTGGTGAACACCCGCATCTGAGTGTGCCCCTCGACGTCGAAGATGATCGTTGCGCCCTCAGACCGACCGATCCAGTTCCGCTGCATGGTCTTGACCGATTCAGGCCATTCAACGAGATCGAGCTCGTCGATGAGCCGATCCGCGTAGGCAGTTATCCGCAGCATCCACTGTCGGAGAGGGCGTTTGAACACGGGATAGTTACCGCGATCCGACCGCCCATCCACGGTCACTTCCTCATTGGCAAGGACCGTGCCAAGAGCGGGGCACCAGTTGACAGGCACCTCATCTATATATGCGAGACGTTGGCTGTCCAGGTACTCGCGGCGATCGAGTTCGGGTAGGTTCTGCCACATCACACCATCGGCTGACCGCAACCCGGATTCGAGCTCTTCGACAAGTTGGTCCATCGGTCTTGCCTTGCCCTGCTCCTCATCGAACCAGGCACCAAAAAGCTGGAGAAAGATCCATTGCGTCCACCGGTAGTACTCGGGATCTGTCGTAGCGACCATGCGGTCCCAGTCATAGGAGAACCCGAAGGCCTTGAGCTGGCGGGTGTACGTCTCGATGTTCTTCTCGGTCGTGATCCGAGGGTGGACACCCGTCTCAACGGCATACTGCTCTGCAGGGAGGCCGAACGAGTCGAACCCCATCGGATGGAGCACATTTGCGCCTCGCATTCGATGAAAACGAGCGAAGATGTCGGTTCCGATGTAGCCGAGGGGATGCCCCACGTGGAGTCCTGCACCCGAGGGATAGGGGAACATGTCGAGGAAGTACTTCTTTGGCTTCGATTCGTCGAAGTTCTGGTCACCCGGATTTGGGACGCGGTACATCCCCTGGTCAGCCCACACCTGCTGCCAGCGGCTCTCGATCTCTGTGAAATCGTAGGACCCCATTGCACTCCTCGTGAACCCGCAATCGTAGCCACTTCCCCCACCCCTGCGTTCGTGGGCGGCAGGCCGTCAGCGGCCGATGTCGGGGTTGGTTTGAACAGCTCGCGTGCGGATCGTGTGGGCGGAGTCGCCTGAGAGGATGCCACCGCGGCCAAAGAG
>JAMBLH010000113.1 GCA_023336875.1 Actinomycetes bacterium | reverse complement strand
GCCGTACGCCAGGAAACCAACCGCTGCAACACCGATCAGAATGCCCACCGACCAAAGCCAGCGTTGGTGCACAATCGGTGCCAGCCCCGTCACCGCAATGGCAATCGCGGTGATCGTCGCCGCTGAACGCCACGCCCATGATCTCCTCGGTACGATCGAGAAGGGTGTCGTGAGCGACCAAGCCGGCAAGGAGCGCTGAGATGGCAGTGAGAATGGACAGAGAGAGGATCGTCAGGGCGACTCCCCGATACCAACTGGGGAGCGGTTCAGCAACGTCTTCAAGGGTCAGATCTGCAGCGATTTCAGCCGATTCGCCGTACCCGGTCATCGGGGAGAGGCTACTACCGCAGAACCACCCGAGATGCTGCACTCAGTGCCGGGCCATCCCGGCGTGTGATCCCCACACGTCGAACGGGGAGCAGCCAATCGCCGCTCGCCAGCACGGCCGCTCGTATCGGGGGCTGATGCGCTGCCGCCGGGGATCAGTCGAAGGGCCCGCGGCCTGCCCATTCGGGACGACTGCAGGCCCTTCGCCGGCGTACCCCGCAATCCTGATCCTTCTTGTTGGGGAGGGCCGAATCACGGGGCGCGCACACCCGTGGAGGTGGATCATCCCCACGAGCGTGAACATCCAAGTTCATGATGGGCCGGGGCGACCGACACGCAAAGCATGGTTTTCGGAGTCGTGGTTGGTCTAGTCATCCCGTAACGCAGTGTTCTCGCGGTGTTGGTCGATCGCCTATGTCGTTCGCGCAGAGGTGATCGCCTACGAACCTCCGCGATTCATGAGGGCTAGCTGTCGGCGCGTCCAGTAGGGGCACGGCATGCCGATCTACATGGACGTTCATAAAGACCTGGGTGATGTCACGGAGCAGGACATCAAGAACGCCCATGAACGAGATCTCGCCCTCCAAGACAAGCATGGGGTCCAGTTCCTCACGTTCTGGTTCAACAGCCCGGACGGCGAGGCATTCTGTTTGGTTGACGCTCCGTCGAAGGAAGCGGCGATCGCGGTCCATAAGGAATCCCACGGGTTGGTTCCCCACAACATGGTGGAGGTTGATAGGCCGAGTGTCAGTCGCTTCATGGGCGACTGGGAGAGGAGCAGCCCGAACATCGCACGGCACGAAGACGCTCACCTCGACACCGGCCTGCGAGCGATCATGTTCACGGATCTCGTCGGATCAACCCATATCAGCAGTCGTGATGGCGATGTAGCGGCACTCGCACTCCTCGAGCGCCACGATCGAATCGTGAG
Organism: Actinomycetes bacterium; assembly: GCA_023336875.1. GTDB lineage: Bacteria > Actinomycetota > Acidimicrobiia > Spongiisociales > UBA5794 > B3-G11. The sequence continues at coordinate 2,301 of JAMBLH010000113.1, read as the reverse complement.
AGGGGCTCTCTCTTCCCACGGCGGCCGCGAGGTCAAACACACCGGCGACGGAATCTTCGCTTCGTTCAACCACGTCAGCACCGCCGTTGGAACTGCCCTCCAGATCCAACGTGACTTCGGCGAGCCGGTCACCGCCGGTTCAGACGACGGTCGCCTCCGAATCGGAATCAGCGCTGGGGAGCCGGTCAGCCAACATGAGGATCTCTTCGGCGCCGTAGTGAATCTCGCCTCCCGCATCTGTGGGCACGCGAGCGCTGGACAGATTCTCGTCTCAAGCGCTGTGCGCGAACTCTCAGTAGGCAAGCCGGTCTCCTTCATAGACCGGGGACCCATCGCCCTCAAGGGTTTCGACGATCCGGTTCGGCTCTTCGAGGTACCGCTCAACCAATCTGCTTGAGCGCCGAAGCTGATCGCTCACATCCTCACCCATGGATAGCCCGGTCATTCGTCGCTCCCAATGTGGGTCACCTTCGTTGGTTACGTCGAGCACACCGCTCCGCAGGTGTCGGGTGACTTGGAGTAGGGTTGCGGCTGTTGGTTCGCCTGACGGGGGGATCTGGCTGGATGGGCGGTGGACCGGGCGGAAGCGGGATAAGTCGGTCGCTATTGAAATGGGATGGTTCCGCCGTTGTCATCGCGCCAGGAGCACTGGGATGCCGTGTACCGGGGTCGTGTCCCTGAATTGGTCACGTGGCATCAGGCACATCCGGAACTCTCTCTGTCATTCATCGCGGCCGCCGGACTTGGATCTGATGCGGCGATCGTGGACGTCGGCGGCGGTTCCTCGGAACTAGTGGATCATCTCCTTGGTCAGGGGTATACGAATCTCACGGTCCTCGATCTGTCCTCCCTCGCGACTGGATACGCGCGCCGGCGACTCGGCGACAGAGCGGAGGGCGTCACATGGCTCGAAGAGGACGTACTCGAATACCGCTTCGATTCCACGTTCGCCCTATGGCATGACCGCGCGGTGTTCCACTTCCTGACCGATCCCGCGGATCAACAGCAGTATGTCGCTCGTCTCACCGACGCCGTCGCGATCGGAGGCCATGTCGTCATTGCGACCTTTGGCCTCGACGGGCCGGAGACGTGCAGTGGCCTGCCCGTGCAGCGGTACGGACGGGAGGCGCTCAGCGAGGCGCTCGGTGGCGCATTCGGACCAGTGGACTTCCAGAACGAGACTCACGTCACGCCGACCGGCGCAACCCAAGAGTTCTCCTACGGGCACTTCCAACGCCTCAGCCACAACGCGGACTGACAGCGGCGGTCGGTGTTTCGGGATGGCGCGATACACCAGCACGTGGGCTGCGACTCTTGGTAGGCGCGACCTTGTTTGAGCGACTCACCCTGATGGCGCCAGCTATCCGAGGATTGGGAGCGGTCGGTCGTTGACGCTCTCGGATTCGGGTTGGTGAGCCCATACAGACAAGCAGATGTGCAACGGGATCGGTGCCATGGCGAGAGGTCTACAACGCGAGAGCGAGAAAATGGCAACCACCGCGTGATCCCGGCCACAAGTGCGCGACCCTCTCGCGGCTGAACCCGCACAGACTCGATATGGGAAGGGTCGGTGGTGCTGGGGAGGGTGAGCGCGTCGATCTCGTTGTTCCAGGACCATCCGTTCCGGGGCTCTTTGCTGCGGTGACTCGACACGATCGAGGCTGATCGTCTTCAGGTACGACATGAGGGTCAGGGACTACTGTTGGCGCGTGGCTACGGATCTCAACGCCGATCAGATAGATCACTTCCTGTCGGAGCATCCGCAGTGGGCGCTGAAGGGTGCCTCGATACAGCGAGAATTCATCTTCGATGACTTCAACCAAGCCCTGGGATTCGTTGTACGGATTGGTGCAGCATCCGAAGCCGCCGATCATCACCCAGACATCGATATCCGCTGGAACAAGGTGACATGTCTGTTGTCAACCCGTTCGAAAGGTGCTCTGACGTCGAAGGATCTGGCCCTGGCTGCGAAGTTCGGCACACTCTCCTGAGCCACAGCGGCGCTACCCGTCCGTATCTGTCCTTCTTGTCGCACGATCACGGCAGCGAGATTTGGTATTTGGCCGCGGGTTAGCCGCTGCCTCCCGCGACTCCTCCTCCGCCCGCTTCGAAGCCTGCGAGGATGTCCTGGCATACATCGAATGCGGCCTGATACTGCGGGTCGTCCTCATCAAGGCCACCGAAGAGGCCGCCGTCCTCGCCGGACTCTCCTCCGCCGTTGCCTCCCGGACCGAAGTTGGAGAGGTCGGGGTCGTCCATGTCGTAGCCGTTGTCACGCATGCACGATGCGAACTCGACCAT
>JAMBLH010000112.1 GCA_023336875.1 Actinomycetes bacterium | reverse complement strand
TTCTTTGCTACGTAGCCTTTCACGATTGCTTCTCCTTCCGGGTTCCGACTCTCGGAACCCGGTAGAAGGATCGGTAGAAGAACTATGGAACCCGAGATCGATCCAATCCAGACAGGGAAGACTCCGGCGTTGCCGCGGTATTGGGCGAGTTCGACCGAGCTGACCGACCTCATGGATTACGGTCTCCGATGAACCCGGACCCGTTCACCAAACCGACAAGCCAAGATCAGTTGGCGGACTGCTTGGAGGCATGGCGTCGGAGAGTCTCACAGACGAGATACATGGCATGCGACCACAACAACGGCGATGCACTATCGCCCCATCTCTCGCGCCAGGGCCCGTAGCACGCCGGATCATTGAGATTCTCGGGGACTTGCTCTGGCAGGTGCCCTTCCGCTGTGACATGTGCTTCCACCCAGTCGATGGCAGTCTGCGCCTCGCCATATGCTCCGCTCTCCAAGTAGTACCAGGCAAGCCAGCAGGTGAGTAGCAGCCATTCGCCCCCGCCGTAGAAGGTGTCCGTGGGGTACCGATGCACACCTCCACCCTTCCGGAGCGTCGCTTCGATTTGGGCGACCGTATCCAGCATCCCCGGATGATCGAGATCTACGACGCGATAGGGAATGGCCAGCCCTAACAAGCTCGCATCGACGGCATCGGACCCGGGAAACTTGACGTAATGACCGTTCATCCTGGTCTTCGTCTCAATGAACTCCGAAAGAGCGGCGAGCGTCATTCGATGGTCGGCACCATCGAACGCCTGATGGGCAACAAGACCTCCATGAATCGCCGCCAACGTGTGCGTATGCACGTTGTCCGGAAATTCTTCCCAACAGTCGTAGCTTGGTCTTGCCCAAAGGGCTGTGAGATAGTCGGCTACCAGGGTGGCAGCGGTCCTCCATTTCGCGTCCAACTCTATGCCTGTGTGCCGTTGGTGTTCGTTGAGCGACCACAGCCACGTCCCGAATCCATCGAGCTGGTAGTCGGGCCAGTTCTCCCCGCTGGCTTCGTTACCGTCGATTGTGTACCGCGTGTGCAGGAAGTCGGAACCGGTCAACGGCTCGTTGTGCGCCGCCTTGGCGACAGCGCGGCGGATCGTGTCGGCCCGGGCGTTGACCACGGTGGCTGCCCACTGGTGGAATCTGCGAGAGCTGTCGTGCTCCCCAACGAGATCCATTGCGTAGGCGATGTATGACCCGTCCCGGTACCAGCTGTACCGGTATGTCGGGAAATTCGGGGATGCCGGGTAGGCGCCGCTGTGGGCCTGGTTCGCCAGGATGATCTCGATGCTTCGGTCGTAGAGGTCCACTATGAGGCTTCCTTTTCTGAATCGAGTTCTATCACCACTATCGTCCAGTAGTCGATTGCCGGCACCGTCACATGAATATTGCCGTCCTCGGTACTCCATTTCGTGGGCTTGAGGTGGCAGTCGTTTCTATCTGGGCTGGCCCACCAGACCTGGCGGACCGCAGTTTCTGTGTCGATATCGATAGAGACGTCGGTGAGCTGCTGTGGCATGGAATGGGCCTCATCCCATCGGGCTTCGCCGATTCCGGACATGTTCACGAGGTTGATCGTGATCCAGCCCGGAACGTCGCGTGCCACTGCCCAAAGGTCGTCGGCGGACCTGATTCTCGAGCGCGACGGGGTGCTTGTCGGACCCAGCAAGTCTCCGTACCGAACACGGAAGTCGCTGTAGCGTCGCAACACATCACGCAATCCTGGCGACAGCGCTTCGTGGAGAGGGAAGTATGGGTCGGACAGGAGTCGGCCCTGTTCGCCAAGTTCTATTCGTGACCCTCCATTGGCGATGATCACAGCGTCGGCGAGGCGGATGTTGATCGGCCGGTCTTTCGGCAGGTAGAGCGCGATCACGACTGGTTTGCCGCCCGATTCCGTGTGCGCAGCATTCACGATCTCACCGATTGCGCGATAGGTGGGCGTGTCAGGCCAGAGTTCGATGTAGACGAAGTCCGTCGGTGCTGATACGAGTGCCTCGATTGGCCAGTTCTTCACGGCATTGAATGTGGTGGGAGATTCCGGGTGCCGCTCTTTGAACTCTGTGACGAATTCGACGAATGCAGCTGGCAGTTCGACAAGGTTGCCGCTTGCGTCGAAAGCGGTGCGTGGTTCGCCGTACTGATCGATGTGGATCCCGTCGAATGGCAGGTCGGCCAGGATTTCATCACATCGCTGTTGGAGGTGGTTGGCCCATTGGGTTCCGCGTGTGGGGTTCATCAGTCCGAGGAAGTCTTCGCCGAACTTCAGGGGCTTGCCGGAGTCGTCGTAGAGCGCCCACTGTGGATTCGCTCGCCAGAACGCGGCGGACGCGGCGTACACGGCGACGTATGCCATCGTCGCCATTCCCCGCTTGCGAGCTTCGTCCGCTAATCCCTGGATTGTTTCGAGGGACAATCGCCGACCGAGTGGGTCGTCGAACTCAATGCTTGGAGCAATGGGGTCATCGTGTCGATACTGCCAGTCATAGAACTGCAGACCGTTGATGTGGAATCGGACCAGTTCATCCAGGGTTGCCGCCATGTCGCTGCGATGTGGTGCGAAGTCGGACAGGAATCCGTAGCGCGGGTATGCCGTCCAGTCCGGGAGCACGTCGAACGCCGTCGAATACGAGTCAACTGTGTGGCCCAGACGGTCGATGAGTTGCACGTCCACCCCATAGCCGCGGGGAGCGACCGGAGGAGGCAGCCACTCGAATCCAACGGTGCCTTCGTCTCCTGTGACCAAGATCGGGGCAGTGATGGCGGCCACTTTGGTCGCAAGGTGCGATATCTGGCACTCCACGGTGAACGCACCGGTGCCGGATACGGCGGCACTGAGGAGGACTGTGTCGCCAGCCCGGTAGAAGCCCTTGTCGGGACAGACGTCCACAAGCCGGTTCATCCCTTCATCCCCGACGAAACGTCACCGCGAATGAAGTAGCGTTGGAAGACTATGAACACCACCACTACCGGCACAATTGCCACGATGGAGGCCGCGAACACCTGGCCCCACTCGGTGAGGTGCTCGGATTGGAAGAGGGCGATTCCGATGGGGAGTGTCCGCTTGCTCGTCTCTTTGATGGCGACGTGCGCCCACGGGAACTCGTCCCAGGCGTAGAGGAACGTGAAGATCGCGACTACTGCTAGTCCGGGGCGAACAAGTGGAAGCGCGACGCGTCGGAAGATCGTCCAACGGCCTGCTCCTTCGATGATGGCTGCCTCCTCGAGGGACCTCGGTATCCCTTCGAAGAAACCGCGTAGTAGGAAGGTTTGTATCGCCAGATTCATTGTGATGTACACAAGAACCAGACCGTACAGCGAGTTGAGCAAGTGGAGGTGCTTGGCGACGATGAACTGCGGAATGATGAGCATGACGGGCGGGATCATCATCCCGAGGAGAAGTCCGTAGAAGATCACTTCCTTGCCACGGAACTCGAGTCTGGCGAACGCATACGCCATCATCGCTGAGACCCCAACGGTCAACACGGTTGTCGTGGTTGCCACGATGAGGCTGTTGAGGAAGTAGAGAGCGAACTGGTCCTTCCCCAGGGCCTCAACGTAATTGGCAATCGTCGGTTGTGACGGCCATAGTTTCGGTGGGATTTCGAAGATGAATGCCTGGGATTTGAGCGAAGTCACCGCCATGTACCAGAAGGGCAGCGTTACGACCGCCACGCCCGCAATGAGTAACGTGTAGGTGATTAGTCGCCCGGCTGTCGTCTGCGCTCTCGTGCCAGTGATCACATTTCCACCCGTCGCCGCAGGAGCCTGATCTGGATCACGCTCATGGCGAGCACGAAGAACATCAAGAGGTAGCTGATGGCCGCTCCGTACCCGAAGTCCAGCTTCGTGAAGGTGGCCTCATACATCAGTGTGAGTATGAAATGCGTCTTGTCAAGGGGGTCTCCACCGTTCGTTATCAGTAGATTCGAGATGTAGGCATTGAACCCGCCGATAGTCAGCACGACCGTTAGGAACACCAATGTGGGTCTCATCAGTGGGAGCGTGATAGTTCGAAAGCGCCCCCAGGGCCCTGCGCCATCCACCGCCGCCGCTTCTTCGAATTCGCGGGGGATGGACTGGAGTCCGGCCAGCGCGATGATGGCCGTCCAGCCGATGCCTTTCCAGATGCCGAGTAGGAAGATGGGGACGAACGTGAGGATCGGATCGGCCAGCCATCGGATGTTCTCCTGGGTCACGTGCAACAGATCTTTGAGGAAGTAGTTCGCCAGTCCGCCTTGTCCGACGAAGATGAACTCGAATACGAGGCTCACAATTACCCAGGGTGTGATGACGGGGAGGTAGTAGAGCACCCGGAAGAGGCTCTTCCCACGGATCGCCTGATTGAGAAGAACGGCTACTCCCAGCCCCAGGATGATCTGGGCCGGCACCGTGACCGCCGTGTAGGCGACCGTGTTGAGTACCGCACGGCGGAAGATGGGATCGCCGAGCGCTCGGGCGTAATTGTCGAGGCCGACCCAAGTCGAGTCCCCGGTATTGATGATGTTCCAGTCGTAGAAGCTGATCCTGAAGGAGAACAGCAGCGGCCCGAGGATGAACACGAGGATCAGGACGATTCCCGGCACCAGGAATGCCGCAGCGACAGCTATCTGTCTGACGGACTTGGGCAGGTTTCGGTGCCTTGAGCCTTGACCTTGACCATTGACAGCGCCTGACGGCTTGAGATCACGGTTCCGCCCCCAGCGCGTGCTGGGGGCGGAGCCGGAACCGATCTGTCTAGCCGAGAAGCTGGTTGATCTCATCGGCGGCCTGGTCCAGTGCTTCTTGCGGTGTCTGGTCACCGTTCAACATACGCTGGAACGCGTTGTTGATCGCGTTGTCCATGTCGGACCACTTGGGATGCGGCACTCTCGCCTGAGCTGTCTGCAGCTGGTCGAGGAACACGTCGAAATAGGCAGGCATCGCCGGATCTCCGACCAATCCGGAGAGGGTCGGTATCACTCCGACTTCAGCCATCATCTTCTGTGACTCCTCGCTCATCAGGTAGGCCGTCCAGGCCATTGCGGCATCAGTCACCTCGGATTGGACGAACACGACGACATCCTCGCCACCAACGACCGAACTCGTGGTACCCGCGGCGTTCGTCGGGACGAGGGAGAAGTTCACCTCGAAGTCGGGGAAGTTCCCCGCGTAGATATCGACCATCCAGGGACCGTCGGTGATCATGGCATAAAGGCCGGTGGCGTGGCCGTCTGCCGTTCCAATACCTCCACCGAGGAGGTTGGGGGAGAGACACCCGGCTTCGTTGAGGTCAGTGAGGAGTGTGAACGCTTCGACGCTGGCCGCACCGTTCGTGAAGCCGGTCGCTGTGGTGATCGCTTCGTCAACGACCTCTCCACCCATCGCGTAGAAGACCGGAGCCGGCGCCCAGAAGTAGGTTCCCCCAAGGGCGAAGCCGTACTCTTCCTGAGACGCATCGGAGAGCGTGCACGCGACGTCCGCGAACTCCTCGAGAGTCGCCGGTGGCCCGTTCACGCCCGCTGCGCTGAAGACCTCTCGGTTCCACAACAGCACCTGCGTGTTTGTATTCTGTGGTAGGCCGTAGTAGTGCCCATCCCAGAAGTTCGTTGCCAACGGTCCTGGGAACGTCTCGTCTGCGATGGCCTCAAAGCCCGGCATCGCTCCATCGAGCTGCTGTAGGGCTCCCAGTTCGGCGAATTCGGGTACCCAGATGATGTCGATTCTGGCTGTGTCGGGACCTTCTCCCCCAGCCAGCCCTGTCAGCAATGCAGGCTTGAAGTCGTTGTAGGCGAATCGCGTCGTCTTGATTGTGATGTGGGGGTTAGCTGCCTCAAATGCTGCAACCACCTTTTCGAGCTGAGCCGTCTCCGGATCGCTCATGGTGTGCCAGTAGGTGACGGTTGACGGCTCAACTGCGGCTGTGGTGGTCGTCTCCGGAGCCGCAGTGGTCGTCGTGGCTTCCGGTGTTGCCGTCGTCGTCGTAACTTCCGGTGCTGCCGTCGTTGTTGTGTCGCTGGTACCGCTGCATGCAGCTGCAACCAGCATGAGCGCGGCAGCGAGTACCACGATCCTCATGGTCTTGCGTTGTGTTGGCATCTGGGTCTCCTGCTCCTGTTCTTGGACTGTCCGTCGGGGTGCTTGTGTCATGTGTTCCGCTAGGGCGGGGCGTCCCATTCCCAGAGTGGGATGGAGCGGCTTCGGGCGGGTGATTCGAAGACTGCATCGAGGATGAGGCTTGCCGCCCCACGTGCCCAGGCTTCGTCGCGTAGCGGTTCGACTACGAACTCGTACGAGCCTCGGAGGGCTTCGTGGACGTGGAGATCGAGTTCGGTCTCGACGGCGCCGAGGAGTATCTCGCCGCCCACGACTCCCTCGCCACTCAGAATCACAAGTGCTGGTGCGAACAGGTTGATCAGATTGGCGAGGCCTCGGCCGAGGTTGCTTCCAGCGTGGGACAGCAGATCCACCAGCGTCGGATCCTGGGACGCCGCGGCGTAAAGCTCTGCCGCCGTTGCAGGTGACGGCAGATCTCGTGCGACGCACAGCTCCTGAGCACGCCGTAGCAGTGCCGGTTCTCCCACGCTCGCCTCAAGACACCCTCGATTCCCACAGGTGCACAGCTCGTCGCTGTCTCCGACAACGGTGTGGCCGAACTCGCCCGCACCACCTCGGGCACCCCGGTACACGTTTCCTCCCACCACAACGCTGAACCCGACCCCTCGGCCAAGCGTGACGAGCAGGAAATCATCTACCTTTTGACCGACGCCGAACCATCGCTCGGCGAGAGCGAGAGTGTTCACGTCGTTGTCCACACGGACGGGAATCTGCAAACGAGCCTCGATGAGTTCACCGATGGGCACGTCGCGCCACCCGAGGAAGGGGGAGTGACGGCACAGTCCCTGGTTCGTGTCGATTACCCCCGCCATTCCGATACCGACACCGAGCACGCGTTCACGGCCGAGACCGGCAATCTGTATGAGGTCATCGACAACCGCGGCAGCCGTTTCGACCACCGAGGCAGGATCCAGATCGGAGACCGGACGCTCAGACTGACCGAGCGTCTCCGCTTCGAGGTCCGTGACCGCTCCCACGATATGGTCGTCCATCAACTTCAGGCCAATGACGTTGTATGACTCGCGGTCGAGTTGCAGCAGGGTCGGCGGTCGCCCGATTCCAGACGCAGTCGGATCACCCTCGGTGACAAGCCCACGTTCGATCAGTGAGGGAACGATGGCTCCGACGGTGGCCTGTGACAGTCCCGTCGAGCGAGCTATCTCGGCCTTGCTGACCGGCCCGTTCTCCCTCACAGCATCGAGAATCGTCGAGCGGTTGATAGCTCGCACAAGCTGTCGATTGGCAGGGTTTCGGAACATGAGGCCTTATTTGCTTTACTAACGAAAGTAACTCTAGTCGTCAAGATACCTCATCGCAAGGCGTCCATCCCCCTCCGCTCGATCAACGGTGAATCTCTACCGGCGATGCTCGAACGACCCCCGACGCCGACGCGACACCGCCATGAGCTGAACTCGCCACACGCGCGTGTTTCGCTCCACGCTCGACGTCTCAAGACGCCACCAGGCAGACACTCATGAACCGACGCGACGTAGTGAGCAAGTCCGCCACGCCCAGGACGGACGTCCGCGGAATCGACGGATCGCCGGCACCCGGACGATGGCTTACCGTATCCCCGCCATCGATCGGTTCGAACCGATCGAGGATCTGGTCGAAGCCGGTACCCCGGTGGTGGCAACCGGCGCGTTCCTCAATGTCAGCGAGAGACAGGCGACGTTGCTCACATCGACGGTAACCTGGGATGACGGTGCGTGTGACGTCGTACCGATTTCGGATGGCAGCATCACGGCGTCCCACACGTATGACGGAATCGGTGTCTTCACGCTAACGCTCCGACTGTATGCGGGATCCGCAGACACCTGCGCTGGCGCTGAGGCCTCCGACGTGATCGACAGAGACGAGTACCGATACGCCATCGTGTACGACCCAGATGGAGTGTTCGTGACGGGCGGAGGATGGATTGACTCGCCCGAACATGCCTACCGAGGCGATCCGATGATGACCGGGAAGGCAACGTTCGGCTTCGTATCCAAGTACAAGAAGGGAGCTGCGGTTCCGACCGGGAACACCCACCGCCATGTTCAGGGGCACCGGCACCATCAACGGGATCGGTGAGTACAGGTTGGTAATCTGGGATGGTGACGGCGAACCAGACACGTTCGGCATCAAGATCTGGAGAGAGGACAGCGGCGTAGAGACTGTGATCTACGACAACGGATCCGCTCGAGGAGCGATCAGCGGCGGTAGCATCATCATCCACACTGCGAAGAAGCAACCCAAGATACGACCCAACCAAGACGCCCCACCACTTGCGGTGGGGCGTCTTGGTTGGGTCGCTCCAATGGAGCCGATGTCTCCATACCGCGTCCATACCGCGAGAGGGTGGGATGGGAGGGGAATCAACGCGAAACGTTGAGAGGCGAAAAGTCAGTCAGGACAAGCATTTCGCGAGTCTTCCCCGGTCAGCGGGTGGGGTCT
>JAMBLH010000111.1 GCA_023336875.1 Actinomycetes bacterium | reverse complement strand
TTCAAGTCAGGCTCCCAGCGATTGCGATGACTGCCGGCTCGCTGGTATTGCTGTTGATGTTCCTCACGGCCCTGAGCCGCTACGAATCGGACGAGGTTTAGGGAACCCTCAGCTCTGTAGATGGAACGCAAGGATTCCAAGTTCTGTCGACAGATCGACTCTGCGGACCGATACTTCGGCGTCTGTCTTGAGGATCGTGGGGGCGAGATTGAGGATCGAATTGACCCCTGCCGCCGTGAGCCGATCCGCGACCGACTGAGCAGCAGCAGGTGGTGTGGCAAGGATCCCGATTTCAACGTTCTTGGCCGCAATGATCTTCTCGAGATTCTGTAGCGGTTCGACGGTCAGACCGTCGACTCGGGAACCAATGCGGTCCTCATCGATGTCGAGGACCGCAACGATCTCGAAACCCCACGTCTTGAATCCCTTGTAGTTGGTCAGGGCGGTGCCCATGTTGCCTGCGCCGATCACGATCACGGGGTGGGGCATGGTCAGGCCGAGCGCCTTGCGGATCTGGGACCGGAGTTCCTCGTGATCGTATCCGACACCTCTCGTGCCTTGAGCGCCGAGGTAGGAGACGTCCTTTCTGACCTGTGCGGAATTCACGCCAGCGGCCTCGGCAAGGTCTTCGGATGAACAGGTGCTTGCGGTATGGGCCATGTCAGTCAGACACCGCAGATACCGGGGCAGTCTGGCCACCGTGGCTTCGGGGATTCTGGCCTTCATCGGGAGATGGTACGGCGATTCGGTGGCGATGAATCAGGGGTCCTTGAACTGCAGGTGGAGACACCAAAAGGGGTATCCTCGTGCCTCATGGAGCTCGCTGACTACCTCCCGATTGCTCTGATGACCATCCTCGGTCTCCTATTCGGTGGCATCTCCCTTTACATGTCGAAGAAGTTGGCTCCCAACAATCCAACGCCTGAGAAATTGGCGCCCTACGAATGCGGCATCGTACCTCTTCAGGATCCGGGTGAACGCTTCCCGGTGAAGTTCTATTTGGTCGCGATGCTCTTCGTCATCTTCGATGTTGAGATCGTCTTCCTGTTCCTCTGGGCGGTCAGGATGGACCAATTCGGCTGGGCCGGTATCGCGTCCGTGGTTGCATTCATGTCGATGCTCATCGAAACACTTGCGTATGTGTGGAAGCGGGGTGCGCTCGATTGGAACGTGCAACGCCGCGCCCGCTACCGAACCGTGGTTGCCCCCGATATCCCGATCGAGGAGGCCGCCTGATGGCCGGAGTCTCTGACAACCCCGGTTTCCTGCTCACAACTGTTGGAAAAGGTGTCAACTGGGCCAGGACTCGGTCGATGTGGCCTGCAACCTTCGGCCTGGCCTGCTGCGCCATCGAGATGATGGGAACCGGTGCAGCTCACAACGATCTCGCCCGGTTCGGAATGGAAGTGTTCCGAGCCTCACCGCGTCAGGCTGATCTCATGATCGTGGCAGGGCGCGTCAGCCAGAAGATGGCGCCGGTTCTCAGACAGGTCTATGACCAGATGGCGGAGCCCAAATGGGTGATCTCAATGGGCGCATGTGCATCGACGGGAGGCATGTTCAACAACTATGCGCTCGTCCAGGGCGTGGACGAGGTGGTCCCCGTCGACATGTACGTTCCTGGTTGTCCGCCGGGACCGCAGTCGTTGATGCACGGCATCCTGAGCCTTCAGGAGAAGATCATGTCAGGCGAAATCCAGCGTTCGACAGGGCTGGTGTGACATGACAGACACGCAGAACAACGAGACCATTGCTGCGCTCGTGGAACCGTTCGATTCCACTGTCGTTTCCGAGCGAGCATACGCATCGAGCAATTCGTCCTACTTCATGATCTCGATTCCTCGCGATGAGTGGGTTCCGTTCGCCGAGTCGGCGAAGGCAATCGGATTCGACACCTTCAGCGACCTGTTCGCCATCGATCACTTCACGGACGCACCCCGCTACGAGGTCGTTCTGAACCTCGTATCGATGCGGCCAGTGGAGCGGATTGTCGTCTCGACGCGAGTCCCCTATGACGATCCTGTCGTTCCGACGCTCACGAACGTGTTCCAGGGAGCGAACTTCTATGAACGTGAGGCCTACGACATGATGGGAATCGACTTCCCAGGCCATCCAGATCTCACACGCATTCTTATGCCTGACGACTGGGTTGGCCATCCGCTTCGAAAGGACTACGACATCGGAGCGATCCCTGTGGAGTTCAAGCTCGGGAGCACGGGCGAGTGAGCGATGTGACAGAGGACACCGTGGACGAAGTGAGCGACGATGCTGCTTCGCAATCGGTCGAGGAATCGCGACGTACGCGACACTCCATATGGGTGTCAGGCACAGAGGAACGGATGCCCTTTGCTGAGGCAACCGATGAGGGTGCACAGGAACTCCTCCCACGCGACGAGGACCCAGCCCTTGAGATTCAGCGTGGTATCGCGGTCGATGATGACTACGTCATACCGGAGCATGTTGATGATTCTGAACGTCAGATCATCAACATGGGTCCCCAACATCCATCCACCCATGGCGTGCTCAGGCTACAACTCGAACTCGAGGGCGAGATGGTGCGCCGGGTGAAGCCGATCATTGGTTACCTCCACACAGGGATGGAGAAGACGGCCGAGACTCTCAACTACTCCCAGGGTTCAACGAACGTGACCCGGATGGACTATCTGAGCCCATTCGCCAACGAGCTTGCGTATTCACTCACCGTCGAGCAGTTGCTTGGTATTGGAGTACCGCCCAGAGCAAGCGCGATCCGTGTGCTGATGGTGGAACTCAACCGCGTCGCGAGCCATCTGTTGTCCTCAGCAACGATGGGTATGGATGTTGGTGCCCTGTCGATGATGATCTACGGCTGGAGGGAGCGCGAGATCTGTCTGGACTTTTTCGAAAAGGTCACTGGTTTGAGGATGAACCACAACTACATCAGGCCAGGAGGCGTTGCCGCCGAACTCCCCGACGGCTGGGAGGACGATGTCACCAGCCTGATTGAGCGCGTGAACGAGGGAGTCGATGAGTACGAGGAGTTGCTCAACGAGAACCCCATCTGGCTCGATCGAACCCTTGGCGTAGGTGTCCTGATTCCAGATGAGGTCAAGCAGTACGGTGTCACGGGTCCTGTTGCCCGTGCATCGGGTGTCGACTGGGATCTTCGCAAGGAGACCCCGTACTGCGGATACGAGAAGTACGAGTTCGACGTTCCGCTCGGCAAACACGGCGACGCCTTCGATCGCTACAAGGTGAGGATTGATGAGATCCGAGAGTCGTTGCGCATTGCCTCTCAGATCATCGAGACCATCCCCCTGGGCGACTACCGCAATGTCGACCCAAAGGTCACACCGCCCCCGCGGGCTCGGATCGACGAATCCATGGAAGCACTGATCCACCATTTCAAACTCTTCACCCAGGGAGTAGTTGTCCCACCGGGGGAAGCCTTCCAGGCAGTCGAGGGTCCTCGTGGTGAGCTCGGATGCCACATCGTGTCGAAAGGCGGTTCGCGTCCATGGCGGATGCGGTGGCGCGCGCCTTCCTTTGCTGCTGTCCAGGCGCTTCCACCCATGATGACCGATTCGATGGTCGCTGACGTCATTGCTGCACTTGCCTCGACGGATCCTGTTCTTGGAGATGTCGATCGATGACTGCCGTTATCAGCCACTGGAGTCAAGAGAATCAATCGGCGGCAAAGTCGATTCTCGACCGGTACCCGGAGAAGCGGTCAGCGCTGATGCCTCTTCTCTATGTCGCGAGCCTCGAGCACGAGTACGCGTCTGACGACGCAATGCGTGAAGTCGCGAGCCTTACAGGAATCTCCGCCGCGCAGGTGCTGAGCGTTGCTTCCTTCTACACGATGTTCAAGGCCGTGCCTGTTGGCCGCTACCTCATTTCTGTGTGCACTTCCGTTGTTTGCTATCTCAACAATGCGGACGAAGTGCTTGAAGCCGTTGAGGGCACCACAGGGGTCGATAGCGGCGGGATCACTCACGACGGTGCAATATCGGTGGAACGAGTCGAGTGCATAGGTGCGTGTGGAGGCGCGCCTGCGGTGCAGGTGAACTACGAAACGGTCGAAGGATTGACTCGCGAGAAAGCCGAGGCGCTCGTCAACTGGCTTCGCGATGCAAAGCCGCCGGTTGTCCTCGCAGATGAGATGCAGCAGCTCTTCGGCGGTCAGCGTTCCTTCGACTGGGGTCCAATGGACCCAGATGGTGCGGTCCGACCGATCCCCGCATTTGGGCCTTACGGCTCTGTCGAGGAGGGACGATGACTGACAAGATCCTCACCGTCCGCATGGATGCATATCCGGCCGATAGCCAGACTCTGAGTCGCTACCTCGACACCGGTGGATACGAAGCGCTGACAAAGGCGCTTGATCAGATGTCGCCTGAAGAGATCATCGAAGAGGTGAAGGCCTCAAACATGCGTGGCAGGGGCGGTGCCGGGTTCCCGATGGGCGTGAAATGGGGCTTCCTTGCACCAGCTGAGCCCAGGTACCTTGTCGTGAACTGCGACGAGTCAGAGCCAGGCACGTTCAACGATCGGCAACTCGCGGAGCGCGACCCCCATCAGCTGCTCGAAGGCATTGCAATATCGAGCTATGCGCTTGGGGTGCACCACGCATTCATCTATGTCAGAGGTGAGTACGCCAAGGCAGCCCGCCGGATCCAGAATGCCATAGACGAGGCTACGGAAGCTGGCTACCTCGGGAAGGACATTCGCGACAGCGATTTCTCGCTCGAAGTCACCGTGCATCTTGGAGGCGGTGCCTATATCTGTGGTGAGGAGACCGCGCTCCTCAACAGTCTCGAAGGTCGGAGAGGTGAACCTCGTCTCAAGCCACCTTTCCCTGCGGTCGAAGGACTGTACGCGCAGCCAACGATCGTCAACAACGTCGAGTCGATTTCCAACGTACCGTGGATCACGATGCATGGCGGCGCTGCGTACGCCGCGATTGGGCCCGAGCGGTCCGCCGGCACGAAGATGATGAGTATCTCGGGGCACATCAACAAGCCGGGAAACTACGAGATCGTCATGGGAATGACATGGCGCGACCTGATCTTCGATGTGGGTGGTGGGATCCCAGACGGGAAATCACTGAAAGCATGGATTCCCGGCGGTGCGTCTGCGCCGTGGTTCGTCCCTGATGTGCACCTCGACACGATCGTGAGCATCGACGATGTCGCCGCAAACGGGTCCATGATCGGGGCAGGTGCTGTTGTGACCATGGACGAAACAACGAACGTCGTTGCCGTTGCGCATCGCATCGTTCGCTTCTTTGCCCATGAGTCCTGTGGTCAATGCACCCCCTGTCGCGAGGGAACATCCTGGATGGAGGCCGTGCTCGAGCGGATTCTCCAAGGTGGCGGCCGCACCGAGGACATCGATCTGCTCCTTGACATCTCGGACAACATCTCGCCCGGCCTTGCGTGGCCTCCTGCAATGACGACGATCTGTCCCCTCGGTCCGTCGGCGGTATCACCCGTGACCTCGATAACGCGATGGTTCAGGCCTGAGCTCGAGGCGATGATCGCTGGAAGTGAGGTCGCTGTTGGCTGACAATGCCCAAGTCGAGACCGTGTCGATCACAATTAACGGCGCCGTGCACGAGGTTCCCGCCGGGGAGTTGCTCATTGCGGCTGCAGAGGACCTCGGGGAGAACATCCCTCGTTTCTGCTACTACAAGAAGCTTGCACCCGTCGGTAAGTGTCGCATGTGCCTCGTCGAGGTCGAAGGCCCCCGTGGCAAGGCATTGATACCTTCTTGCACGGTGCCGGTGTCTGACGGCATGGTCGTCGACACGGAGTCAACTGTTGTCAAGAAGGCTCAGAAGGGCGTGCTTGAGTTCCTTCTCATCAACCATCCTCTTGACTGCCCTGTGTGTGACAAAGGCGGGGAGTGCCCCCTTCAGGATCAGGCGGTCGAATTCGGTCCCGGTGAGAGTCGTTTCATTGAACAGAAGAGGACTTTTACCAAGCCAATACCGGTGTCGGAACTCGTTCTTCTCGACAGAGAGCGTTGCGTTCTGTGCGATCGCTGCGTGAGAGTCGCAGACGACATTGCCGGTGATCCGTTGATCGAGTTCATCGATCGGGGAAACCACACCCAGATCAACACGTTCCCCAGTGAGCCATTCTCCTCGTACTTCTCGGGCAACACCGTCCAGACCTGCCCTGTGGGCGCGCTCACGTCCGTCGACTACCGCTTCAAGGCCAGACCGTGGGATCTCACCTCGACGCGATCGGTGTCGCTTGCAGACTCGGTGCATTCGACGGTTGATGTGCAGACGTCCATGGGCAGCATCGTCCGCGTCTACGGCGTTGAGAACAATGAGGTCAATGAGGGTTGGCTGTCGGACAAGGACCGCTTCCAGTTCGGGGCCTTCCAGGACGGGAGCCGTGTCACCACTCCGCTCGTGCGAGACGCAGACGGCTTCACCGAGACGACCTGGGCCGAGGCAATGGAGCTCATTGCCTCGAGGCTTGGTGGCTTCCTCGGTTCTGAGGTCGGAGCAATTGGCGGTGCGAACAACACGAATGAGGAAGCGTTCGTGCTTGGCAGGTTTATGCGAAGCGTGGTCGGATCCCCTCACATCGATGCACAGATCGGCGACGGAATTGACCCGCATCTTGCTGCCGCGATCGTGGACCGCGCCACGATCAATAATCTCGACGAAGCCTCCACCATTCTCCTTTGGGGGCCTGACCTCAAAGAGACGCTTCCGGTTCTGTATCTCAGGGTGAGGAAGGCAGTACTTGCAGGGGCAAGCCTTGTTGTCGTGAGCCCCTACGCGACAGGGCTCGACTCAATCGCGACGCACGTTGTTCCTTATCGTGCCGGATCGGGACCTGAGGTGCTTCGCAAGATCTCCCAGGGCGAGGACGAGTTCGCGGCGGTTGGTGCAATGCTCGGCACGGGTCCCGTCGTCGTTCTTGTCGGCCGAACCTCTCTGAGTGAGGACCCGCGACTCGTCGAAGCTGCAGCAGCTTTCGCCAGGACACTGCCTGAGTCCAGGATCATGCCACTCCTGCTCAGAGGGAATGTGTTCGGTGCGCTCGACATGGGTCTTGCACCGAACCTTCTCCCAGGCAGAGTCAGTACTGGCGACGCTGATGCTGTTGCTCTGCTCGAGGACAATTGGGGCCCGATCCCTGAGGGTCCTGGAAAGGGCACAATGGAGATGCTTGCATCTCTTGTCGACGGGGACCTCAAGGCCATTGTTCTCGCTGGGTCAGATCCGGTGCGGGATTGTCCGGATCCCCAGACCGCCATCGACGCTCTTGAGAACGCCGAGTTCGTTGTGGCGTTTGACGCGTTCGTCACGGACTCATCCCGGAGGGCGGACGTGATCCTGCCTGCAGCTGTGTGGGGTGAGGTTGATGGGACCGCCACGAACCTCGAGGGCCGTGTCCAACGTCTGGGGGCATCGACTCCCCCTCTGGGCAAGGCAATGTCGTTGGCGACGGCGCTGGACGGCATTGCACGATTCATGGGCGTTGAGATGAACTGCTCGGACTGGATGCTTGTAAACAAGGAGATCGCCACCGTGGCACCTGCCTACGGCGGGTTGACTGCCGACTATCTCACGTTCGAAGCCGGTGATGACGGAGCGATCGTCCCCCTACGTGGCGTCGTCCAGCCTCTGAGCTACCTACCTACCGATGTCAAAGTTCCGGTTGTAACGGATCGGTTCACGCTTCATCTTGCCCCGTCCATGTATGACGATTCCGTCGTACTCAGACATGCAACGATCCTCAGTTCCCTTCATGGGACGGCAGAGGCGCGGCTGCACCCGAAGGACGCGTCAGCGCTTGCTGTCGTCGATGGCGACGTGGTAGAGGTTGCAGGGATTGAGCTTCCGATTGCGATCGACGTCCGCGTCGTTCCTGGGTCCGTCGTTCTTCCTTTCAACCAGATCGCGACCAAGGGTGTGCACGCGACTGCAGCGGTGAACATCCAGGCCGTGCGAGGCGACGTATGAGCTTGTTCATCGAGGTGTCGATCAAGGTTCTCGTCCTCTTCGTATTCCTGCTCGTGACCGTGCTCCTACTGGTCTGGGTTGAGCGGAAGTTCGTGTCTGACCTCCAGAACAGGGTTGGCCCGGATCGAGCGGGACCCTATGGAATCCTCCAGACGCTCGCCGATGGGATGAAGGCGATGTTCAAGGAATCGATCACACCGACCAACGCCCAGGTGGGTCTCTATATCGCCGCGCCGATTGTCTCGATGACCGCTGCGCTCCTGATGTTCCTTGTCATCCCGATTGGTGCGCCGATCGAGATCAATGGCACGACCTACAGCCTCCAGGTGATGGATCTCAACGTCGCGGTCCTCTACGTCCTTGCCGTGTCCTCTGTTGCTGTATACGCGATCACACTTGCTGGCTGGTCCTCCGGTTCGAAGTACCCGATGCTTGGCTCCGTACGTGCCTCCGCCCAGATGATCTCCTATGAGGCAGGAATGGGCCTCGCGCTCGTTCCTGTGGTCATGCTGACGGGCACGATGACGATGAGCGGCATCGTCGAAGCGCAACAAGGGTCCTTCCTCGGTTTCCTCGGAGTGTGGAACATCATTCTGATTCCTTCGTTCGTGGTCTTCCTCATCTCAGGATTCGCTGAGACGAACAGGGCGCCCTTCGACCTCGTCGAGGCCGAACAGGAGATCGTGGGCGGCTTCCACACCGAATACTCGGGAATGCGGTTTGCGTTGTTCTTCCTCGCCGAGTACATAAACGTGTTCACGATCTCCGCTCTGACCGTCACCCTCTTCCTCGGAGGCTGGGGCGGTCCGGTCTTCGGACCGTGGATTGTCGAGTCGAGTCTCCCCGTGGTCTGGTTCCTCGCAAAAACCTGGTTGCTTGTTCTGTTCTTCGTATGGGTACGCGCAAGCCTGCCTCGCATGAGATACGACCAGCTGATGGGCTTTGGTTGGAAGAGGTTGATCCCTGTGTCGCTTGCCTGGATCATCCTGCTTGCCGTTGTGCTTGGTGTGCGCGAATTCGGGATGCCATGGACATGAGGAGATGGCGATGAGTTGGTTTGCAGACATGTTGGGACCTTTCAGAGGGTTCGCTGTCACGATGCGCCAGGTTCGGAAACCACGCGTCACGGTCAAGTATCCCGAGGAGAAGCGAGTCAAGCCTGAGCGCTTCCACGGTCGCCATGTGCTGAACCGAAATCTGGATGGGACCGAGAAATGCATCGGATGCGAGCTGTGTGCAGGTGTGTGCCCCGCGAACTGCATCTATGTCCGTGGCGCCGATAACCCGGAGGACAATCCAGTCAGCACGGGTGAGCGATATGGGTTCGTGTATGAGATCAACATGCTGCGCTGTATCTACTGCGCAATGTGTGTCGAGGCGTGCCCCACCGAGGCGATAACCATGTCACACCTCTTTGAGATGTCTGTCACAGACCGTAGCGACGGCATCTACACGAAGAGCGACCTACTCGTCGATCCGGACGGTACCCCTAACCATCCTCAGCCAGATTCGGTGCTCATAGATGTCCAGGAACTTCGCGCTGGTGATGGCTGGATGCGGGCGACTTCGCCATCGGGACGAGCGGACTATGAGGGCGTGATTCAGTGGTCTCCATCTGTGCGGACGGGTGCCTTGCCTGCTGAGCGGGGCCAGTCGTCAGAGCTTGAGCCCGGGATTCTGGAGGGCGATGTCGATGGCTGAGACGATCGTCTTCATCATCTTTGCCGCCGTGGCCCTTGCGGGTGCCGTTTCGATGATCACGGCCTCGAACCCCGTGTACTCGGCAATGGGTCTGCTCGCAGCCATGTTCGCCATTGCTGTTCTCTACGTCATGCTCGATGCGCATTTCGTCGCCGCGGTACAGGTGATCATCTACGCGGGCGCAGTCATGACGTTGTTCCTGTTCGTGATCATGCTCATCGGCGTGGACAAGCCGGATGCCTACGGCAAACAGGTTCCTGCTCAGCGGGTCATCACTGGCATTGTTGCGCTCGGTCTTTTCGGATCGATCGTTTTGGCTGGACGTGCGGCATGGATCACAGGCTCGAATGCATTCGGCACGGCGAATCTCAATGGAACCGCCGAGGCGGTCGCAGACGAGTTGTTCGGAACGTGGATGATCGTGTTCCTCGCCACGGTGATGCTGCTTACGATTGCCGCCCTCGGCACGATTGCCCTTGCGTACTTCCGGGATGTCCCCGAAGAGGAGATGGTCGGATGACTGTCACCGTGTCCTGGTTCCTCGTCCTCGCTGCAGGTCTGTTCTCGATCGGCGTGGCTGGCGTGCTTATCAGGCGAAACGCCCTTGTGATGTTCATGTCGATAGAGCTGATGCTCAATGCCGTGAACCTCACATTCGTTGCGGTGAGCAAGGAGCTCGGCCTGATCGAAGGCCAGGTAGCAGCCCTGTTTGTCATGGTTGTTGCCGCGGCGGAGGTCACGATCGGGCTGGCGATAATTGTCTCCGTGTTCCGCGATCGGTCGAGCGCGAACGTCGATGAACTCGCTGAGTTGAAGGGCTAGCCATGATTGATGTGCTCTGGCTTGTCATCGCCCTCCCGCTCGTCGGGTCAACCATCAACCTCTTCTTCGGCAAACGGATTGGCCAGCCGCTCGCCGGATGGGTCGCCTTTGGATTCGTCGCTCTTGCCTGGCTCGTTGCGCTACCGGCGACCTTTTCGCTCATCGATGGCTCGATTCCCGTCGAGACGAGCTATCTCTTTACGTGGATACCTGTCGTTGGTGCCGACGTAGCCCTCTTGTGGGATCCGCTCTCGGCGCTCATGACCATGATCGTCACGGGCATCGGCTCATTGATCCATCTGTACTCGATTGGCTACATGCGTGGTGACGAGCGGTATCCGCGCTTCTTCTCATTCATGAATCTCTTCATCGCCTCGATGATGATTCTCGTGCTTTCGGCGAACTACGCCATGATGTTCATTGGGTGGGAGCTTGTCGGACTCTCGTCCTATCTGTTGATCTCCTTCTGGTTCACGAAGCCAGCTGCAGCCGCAGCAGGAAAAAAGGCTTTCATCGTGAACCGCATCGGCGATTGGGGTTTCCTCGTAGCGCTGATGATCATCTTCGCCTCGTTCGGCACGTTCGATTTCCAGACGATCTTCGCATCGGCGCCAGTGGTCATCACCGTTGGCACCGCGACTGCTATCACACTGCTGCTCTTTGTGGGGGCAGCGGGGAAATCGGCTCAGATACCGCTCTACGTGTGGCTACCGGATGCAATGGAGGGTCCGACGCCTGTGTCGGCGTTGATCCACGCGGCGACAATGGTGACCGCGGGCGTATTCATGATCGCCCGATCTGCGGTCCTGTTCGAGATGGCGCCAACAACCGGAGCGATCGTAGCGGTAGTCGGTACGTTGACAGCCCTCGTGGCGGCGTTGATCGCCGTCTCCCAGACCGACATCAAGAAGGTCCTCGCGTATTCAACCATCAGCCAACTCGGCTACATGGTGCTTGCCATGGGTGTTGGCGCCTACACGGCAGGCATCTTCCACCTGACCACGCATGCGTTCTTCAAGGCGTTGCTCTTCCTTGGTGCGGGATCGGTTATCCACGCAATGGCTGGTGACCAGGACATGCGGACGATGGGTGGTCTTCGCAAGAAGATGCCGATCACTTTCATCACTATGGGTGCAGGGTGGCTTGCGCTCTCAGGCGTGTTCCCCTTCTCGGGCTTCTGGTCCAAGGACGAGATCCTTGCTGCGACATTCGCCAAGGGCGGTTGGTATATAGGGCTCTGGGTCATCGGACTCCTGGTGGCACTCCTCACGGCCTTCTACATGACCCGACTCTTCGTCATGACGTTCCTCGGCAAGCCCCGATGGGAGGACGGTGTGCATCCACACGAGTCGCCTGCGACTATGACGATCCCTCTCATCATTCTTGGCCTCTTCACCGTGTCCTTCGGGCTCGTCAACACTCCTGCCCTGGTCGCCTTCGAGCATTTCCTTGAAGGATCCTTCCAATACGTGCACCACGTTCAGGGACTCTCGATGGGGGCGATCATCGGTCTCGCAACGATCGCGCTGATCGTTGCGATCGCAGGGATCGTCTGGGGCTGGCTGAAGTACCACAGGTCTGAGTTGCCAGCGGAGGACGGCAAGTTCTGGCGGCGATCGCGCGACGCGTTCGGTGTCGACGAGTTCTACGGCCGCACGATCGTCGAGCCGGGAAAGAAGGCATCTGAGTGGGCTGCTGACGTGTTCGATGTCAAGGTCCTGGATGGGATAGCGCACGGGATCGGGAGCGGGACGCGCGGCTTCGGCGATGTACTCGCACGTCTCCAAACGGGGCAGGTGCGGGCGTACGCTGGCGGCGTGGCGATCGCAGGGGTGCTGTTGATCATCGTCTTCCTTGCTGTGGGAGGCGGATTCTGATGCCGATCCTCAGCATCCTCATAGCGCTCCCTTTGATTGGAGCCCTGATCGTTGCACTGGTTCCGCGCAGGCGACCCGAGCTTGTCCTTCCGATTGCTCTCGTGGTGTCCATCCCGCCGCTCGTCGCTGCGTCGTATGTGCTGTGGAACTTTGCTGTGGGAGATGCTTCGTTCCAGTTCACAGAGCACGTCGTCCTTGTCGAATCATTCGGGATCTCGTGGTCGCTTGCGGTCGACGGGATCTCGCTGTTCATGGTGGTGCTCACGGCCCTGCTGTTCCCTCTGAGCATCGCTGCTTCGCGCTCGATCACCGAGCAGGTCAAGACGTACATGGTGTTGATGCTGATCCTCGAGACAGGCGTTCTCGGTGTCTTCCTCTCTCTTGACCTCTTCGTGTTCTTTGCGTTCTTCGAGATCGTCCTCATACCCATGTATCTGCTGATCTCGATGTGGGGTTCAGACAACAGGGCATATGCGGCACTTAAGTTCGTGTTGTTTACCGCGGTCGGTTCTGCATTCCTGCTCGTGTCGATTGTGGCGCTCGCAGTCATTACCGGCGATCAAATGGGAACGTTTGCGAATTTCGACTTCAGAAACGTGCTCCAAGCGGATCTCAGCACTACCACGCAGTACTGGCTCTTCGGTGGATTCGCGATCGCGTTCGCCATCAAGGTGCCATTGTTCCCCTTCCACACATGGCTGCCGGATGCCCATACAGAAGCACCGACTGCCGGGTCCGTCATACTCGCTGGCGTGCTCCTGAAGATGGGCACCTACGGATTCCTGCGATTCAACCTCACGCTGTTCCCCGAGGCGACCGTGGACTTTGCTGTGCCCCTCGCGATCCTCGCCGTCATCGGCATCGTGTACGGAGCGGCTGTCGCGATCGTGCAGCCCGACATCAAGCGGCTGGTCGCCTACTCGTCCGTAAGCCACATGGGGTTCGTCATTCTCGGCATTTTTGCGCTCACGACGCAGGGCATGACCGGCTCCGTGGTGACGATGATCAGCCATGGGCTGACGACGGGAGCACTCTTCCTTCTCATCGGCATGATCTACGAGCGCACGCATACGCGGCGGATCGCCGATTACGGGGGCTTGGCAAAGATCGTCCCCATCTACTCAGGTTTCTTCCTTTTCGCGGTGTTCGCTTCAGCAGGTCTGCCAGGGTTGTCCGGTTTCGTTGGCGAATTCACGATTCTCATCGGCTCCTATCTCACGTTGCCGGTTCTCACGATCATCGCGGCTTCTGGGGTGATCCTCGCTGCGATCTATCTCTTGTGGGCGTATGAGCGAGTCTTCACGGGACCAGTTGTCAATCCCAAGCTCGAGGGCCTCAGGGACCTTGGTTTCAGGGAAGTGGCGATCATGGTTCCGCTTGTGGTTCTGATTATCGGCTTGGGCGTCTACCCGAAACCTGTCTTCGAGCGCATCGAGCCGTCCGTTGGCATCATCCTCGAGCGCATCGAAGCCACCACCGGATACATCGTTCCGGAACGTGGGACACCAGAAGGCGTTGTTGACGTCCACTACGGGCAGGTGAGTGAGTCGCCCGACCATGAAGAGGAGGGTGGCTGATGCAGAACGCTGCGCTTCTTCCCGTCGCGTTTGAAGTTGTTCTTCTCGTGGGTGCCCTCCTGATCATTCTTGTTGCCGTGGTGTTTGAGAGGAAGCTCAGGTACTGGGGTCCAATAGCTGGGGTTACGTTTCTTGCGGCCGCGGGTGTGGGTCTTCTTCAGTGGCGGGATGTTGCCGAGACCGGTGGAGGCTTGTTCTTCTCTGCCCAGAACGAGTCTTTGGTCCTTTCTCCGATGGTCGTGATGGACGGGTTCTCCGCGTTTGCGGCGATCGTGCTGGGACTGGTTGGCCTGGTTGCACTCCTTGGCGCCTGGGACCTCGTGGCATCAGTCCGGCAGCGGTCCGTCGAGTTCGTCGCCCTGATGCTGCTTGCGGTAGCCGGTCTACACATGATGACCGCAACACCCAACCTTGTCGTGATCTTCATCGGGCTTGAGACAGCCTCAATCAGCTTCTACATCCTCGCTGGGTTCATCAGAAGGTCGAAGACATCGGAAGAATCGGCGATGAAATACTTCCTTCTGGGGTCCCTCGGTTCTGCCATGTTCCTGTACGGAGTGGCGCTCACGTTTGCCGCGACCGGGTCTCTCAGCATCTATGGCGAGAACTCGATTCGGAACTTCTTCTCCGTCGAGATCATCACCGAGCCAGGCATCCTGCTGGCCGGTCTGGCGCTCATGCTTGTGGGCTTGTTCTTCAAGGTGTCAGCCGCACCGTTCCACCAGTGGGCACCAGATGTGTACCAGGGAGCTCCGAGTGGCGCTGTCGGCCTCATGGCTGCCGGGGTGAAAGTGGCAGGTTTCGCAGCGCTCGCCCGGATCTTCATCTCCGGATTCGGGGCCTACATTGACACATGGGCACCCATCGTGGCAGTGATTGCGGCGCTGTCGATGATCGTTGGCACGACCGTTGCTCTCGTGCAAACTGATTTCAAACGCCTTCTTGCCTATTCAGGTGTTGCTCACGCGGGGTATCTGCTCACGACGATGGTTGCAGGTGTTGAGGGAATCCCGGCGATGTGGTTCTACGTGTCAACGTACGCGTTCATGATCGTCGGCGCCTTCACTGTTGTCTCAATTGTCCGGGGACCAACCTCGGGGAACGCGCCGATCGGATCGTTCAAGGGGCTTGCCAAGCGGTCGCCGGAAACGGGTTGGCTCCTAGCGATCATCATGCTCGGCATGTCCGGCATGCCGTTCTTTGCTGGATTCATCGGCAAGGTATTCGCGTTCGTTGTCGCAGGAGAAGCCGATTACCTCTGGCTGGTCATGGTTGGAACGCTCACCACCGTTGTTGGGTTTGCGTTCTATCTGAGGGTTGTGTCGACCATATTCTCGTCGGCAGAAGATGACGATGAGCGTATCGAACCGAGCATGTCCGCGAGATTCGCGGTGGTGATCTCCGCCGTAGTCACCGTTGTGTTCGGTATTGTGCCATGGCCGCTACTCGATGTGGTTCGTGACGCACTACCTCTCTAACCGAAGACCGACTCGACAGCCGAAGTTCTACGCGCTTGGACTCGTTGCTGTTCTGGCTGTCATGCTCCCGACCATGACCACGTTCGCCGCGCTCATCACGACCGACCGGTACATCGTGAGAGAGGGTGAGACCGCTGCTGAGGACCAGTATGTGACCTCGACATTGGCGTTCGTTGAGGGCGTCATAGACGGTGATCTCACGATTTTCTCTGGGAGCGTCACGATTACGGGAGATGTGCTCGGTTCTGTAACCGTCTTCACCGTGGGATCAGTCACTGTTGCTGACGGTGCCCACATCGGTGGATCGTTGCGCGGAACAGCTGGAACACTCCGTATTGCTGGCAACGTTGATGACGATGTATTCGTTGCTGCTGGTTCGTTGATCATCGAACCTTCAGGCAGGGTTGGCCGCGATGTCATGGGGTTCGGCGGCGGTCTCACCGTGGGGGGAGATGTAGCCAGGGATGTTCGCGGGAGAATCCTTCGCGCCGAGATCTCGGGAGACGTTGGCGGCGACGTCGACATCGCCACCCAGGGCCTTGACGTGACCGATTCCGCGGTGATCGATGGAGATGTCCTCTACCGCTCGTCGTCTGATGCAAACATAGATGAGGCCGCACAGATCAGTGGCAGCGTTACGCGCCTGCCGACGCGTAGCAACTTCATATATGACGTCATTCTGAGTATGGCGACCGTCATCAGCTTCCTCGGGTTCCTCGTGGCAGGCATCGTTGCTCTATGGCTGTTCAGGTCGTCAAGCAGCCGGGCCGTGGGTTCCATCCTTCGTAAGCCCATTCGGAGCTTTCTCGTCGGCTTCCTGACCGTGATCGCATTCCCTGCGGCCGTTCTGCTTCTCGCGATGACCCTTGTTGGATTGCCTCTGGCGATCGTCGGTGTCCTGATAGGTGGTATCGCCTTCATCATTGGACCGGTACCGGCCGTGACGGCGCTCGGGAACCGGGTGCTCTGGAATCGAGGAGGACTCTTCGGAGCGTTCGTTGTCGGCGCCGCGCTGTGGGGCATCGCCATCTGGCTGATCCCTGTGGTCGGTGGTTTCGTCTATGTCATCGGATCGATATGGGGCATCGGTGCATGGGTGATGGGATTCGCAGCGGCTCGCCGAGGCGATCCAACGCCTCCCGAACTACTGCCCGCCTCGATGGTCGCCAGTGACGAGATACCTGCCGACTGGGTTCCCCCGCTCGCGCCAAAGCCAAGCGAACCCGTCGCTGAAGAGGAGCCGGAGGCTGTTGAAGAGGACACTGTCGTCCAGGAGGGCACTGAGGCCGAACCGAAGCAGCAGGAATCCCAGAAACCTGTGGTGACGCCCGAGGTTGACGCACCGCCCGAAGAGGACGCGCCGCCTGAGACCGATAGCTGGGGGCTACCGAAGAGGTAGCTTCGGCTACCCAAGAGGTAGCCGTCAGGGTTCGGCCGGTCAGTAGTGGGGTGGTGATCGTTCTTCCTGGTGGGTTGTTGTGTGGTGTGTGCGGCAGAGGAGTTGGGTGTTGGTGAGGTTGGTTTCTCCTCCGTTGGCCCAGTGGATGATGTGGTGTGCGTCACACCACGACACGGGTGCGCTGCATCCCTGCCATACACAGCCCTGGTCGCGTTGTTCAAGGGCCCTGCGTAGCGCTGTGGGGATGGTGCGTGTTTTGCGCCCCACATCGAGCGGTTCTGAGTCTGATCCCAGGACCATGGGGATGATGCCTGCGTCACAGGTGATTCGTCGTATTGTTTCGGGTGTGACGGGCGCACCGTTGATCTCTGCAAGACGGTCGACCTGTCCCTTGAGTATCTCGTAGTCGAGGGTGATGGTGACGTGGGGCTTCTCACCACCCGAGGTGACGATGTTCGTGTTGTGGGTGAGGAAGAACGAGCAGATATCGACCATGGCGTCTGCTCTGCGTTGAGCTGGCGCGCGGAGTTCGGTCGGGTCGATATTGGTGGGGTCACAGAGGGCGTTGATAGCTTGGGTGATGATGTGGCCGCCCTCGGGTGCGAAGGTACCTTTGGTGGCCCAGAGTCCTTCATAGGTTTGGCTGTGGTGGAATCCCCGCAACGTCTCGAGTTTCGTGGTGTCCTTCAAGGCTTGATCAAAGTTGATCTGTTGTTCCCACCGCTCGATCCCTCGACGCAGGTCCGCAACGGAGAGATATGTTGCAATATCACCAAAGACGGATTCATGGTCAACGAACTCGATCTTGTGGCGGTTCCGTGCCTGGGCCAACAATTGAAGAGAACGATGAGGGATTGCACCATCGAGCGCAGCCTCGATGACAGTGGGCATGTGGCCAAGGACGCGGGCTGTCTTGACAGTGCCTGATGC
The DNA here is from genome assembly GCA_023336875.1 of Actinomycetes bacterium. Lineage (GTDB taxonomy): Bacteria > Actinomycetota > Acidimicrobiia > Spongiisociales > UBA5794 > B3-G11. The sequence goes on along the minus strand of JAMBLH010000111.1, from coordinate 147 downwards.
TTGTGCCGCGGTCATCTGTGTGTGGCGTTTGAGCCACCCAGCTGTCGAGAGACCCTCGTCGAGTTCGGGGAGGTGACGGCGGTCGAGTTCACGGACAAGGAACGCCATCTCGGCATGAGTCCGGTCGATCAACCGCTGTGCAGCAAC
>JAMBLH010000110.1 GCA_023336875.1 Actinomycetes bacterium | reverse complement strand
GTTCCTTCGAAGATCAGCCGCTCCCTCAAGATACCTCCCAGTAGTCCGTCAGTGATTGGGGGTGTCCGCCACACACCATCGATGAGGAAAACCGCGTTGGCGATCGTCGATTCGGTGATGTTTCCTTGTTCGTTGACACACAGGACGTCATCGACACCCGGATTGCGTTTGAGACGCTCATCAAAGGGTTTGCGGTCAGCTACTTTGTGAAAGCGGCGAGGGTCGCTGGTGTCGAGTGGTATGCGATCGATAGAGACCCGGATGCGTTGGTCCGCTGGCCCTGGTCCGAGGGGAAATCGCTCTGGGGCGGCCGAGAGGGAGAACGCCACGGTACCATTCCCTGAGGCGAGAAGGCGCACCTTCGTGGCACCGTTCATGTCCTCTTCGAGGTCGCTGAGCATCGAACACAGGGAGTCGATGTCACAGGGCATAGCCCAGTACTTCGCCGATCCGGAGAGTCGCGCGAGATGCTCGTCCAACATGAAGTATCCGTCGTCCCATCGGATGGTTTCAATCAGTTGGACGTCAGCTGGACGGCCAGCGAGCACGCGAGCCTTCGTCAGCGCCTCCTCGTATTCAGCATCGACATCGGAATCCCATGTCACGGCACCGCCAACACCGTAGCGAGCCACGCCTTCGCTCTCGTCGAGGACCGCTGTGCGGATCGCGACATTGAAACTTGCCCCGTCAAGGCCATTTCCGGGTGGGATGAAGCCCACGGCTCCGCAGTACGGGCCACGCGCTTCTTCTTCGAGGTCGGCAATGATGTTCATTGAGCGCGCCTTGGGGGCGCCAGTCACCGAACCACAGGGGAAAAGGGCGCTGAACACGTCACGGAGATCGACACTGTCCTGAAGTGTCGCCGATATCTCTGAAGTCATCTGCCACACCGTCTGGTACTTCTCAATGGTAAAGAGCTCGTCAACGCAGACCGAACCGAACTCCGCGATCCGCCCGAGATCGTTCCTGAGGAGGTCTACGATCATGAGATTCTCGGCACGGTCCTTCTCGGACTCGAGCAGAGAACGACGCTGCAGCTCATCCTCCTCGATCCAGCGACCACGCGGCGCCGTGCCCTTCATCGGCCGCGTGGTTATCCGGCCGTTGGCAACCGCGAAGAATCGCTCCGGCGACACGGAGAGGATATGGGTGTTCCCATGCCAAACATGGGCCGCATAACGGGGCAGCTGGGCAGCCAGAAGATCTGAGTACATCTGTTCCGCAGGCCCAGAGAAGGCGGCATTCATAGGAAACGTCAGGTTCACCTGATAGGTGTCTCCTTGAGCGATGTGCTGCTGAATCTCGCCGAAGGCTGTGGCATACCTACCAGCATCCCATGCCGGGATCCATCGCGACACGGAGTATCCGCGTGCAGCCGATGGATTGATTGTCGGCGGTTCCACGTCGACTCGGTCACCGAACACACCGAACCAGACCAGTGGTCCCCCGGTGGGAGCGTTCACGGTGAGAGCATCGTCGAACGCAGGTGCCGCTTCGTAGGTGACATAGCCCGCCACCCACATACCGCTCGTTGATGCCGCAGAAGCCCGCTCCAAGGCGCCGCGTACGCCGCTGAACTCGGTAGAAGCGATCTCTTCGAGCGGATCCGTGAGTGCGAAGGAGCGTCCTGCTTCTGCATCATCGAATCGGGCACCGAACATTCCCTGAGCATACGCGCCTACGGTGTTTGGTGACGGCGAATCGTCTACTCTCCATCTGGAGTTGCGAAGCAACCCCAAAGGGCACTCCTAAGCGTCCCC
>JAMBLH010000109.1 GCA_023336875.1 Actinomycetes bacterium | reverse complement strand
GGATACAGCCCCGACCTGCTCCATTGGTACCACGGTGTGGAGTTCTTCGACTCGCTCGCTTGGGTGCTCAAGACCGGTGAACCGTATGAGATGCACACTGCAGAAACCCTCACAGCCGATCTTCTGTGCTGGTTGGAGACCTGATCAGGTTCTTTTCCTCTCCCAGCTTCTGGGGGAGGTGCCGAGCTTGCGAGGCGGAGGGGAGAAGGAAGCCAACAGTGAACTGGGTCCACCGTCGACTGCGTACCGAACCATCCCTATCCGCTAGCCCCGCAAGAACTGCGAAGTTGACGGAAGTGTCCTGCTCACGCGAGAATCGAGCCATGACTTTCACACCGTTGGAGACGTCGCGACTCCTAATCCGCAGATTCGTGGCAGACGATCTGGCTGGCCTGGTCCGATACAGGGCCGATCCCGACGTAGCTCGCTACCAGGATTGGGACCTCGACTGGTCGCTACTCGACGCTGAGCAGCTTCTCGAAACCTCGGATGAGCCAGCGTTCGGAACACAGGGAGAGTGGACACAGCTTGCCGTTGTCGACCGAACATCTGGTCGGCTTTGTGGCGACATTGGCATCCACTTCGTCAAGTCGCAACCATCGACGGTCGAGGTCGGAGTGACCATGGACCGTGAGTGCCAGGGGCTTGGCTTGGCAACCGAGGCCATGCGGTCGGTCATATCCCGGCTCTTCTCAGACTTTACCCTCCACCGCGTGTTCGCGCATGTGGACGCACGGAACCTGCCAGCTCGAGCAGTCTTGACCGGGCTCGGATTTCGTGAGGAAGCGGTACTGCGAGAGGCCGACTGGTTCAAAGGTGAGTGGACCACCCTTTGCATCTATGCAGTCCTCGCAGAGGAGTGGACACGGGAATCCACTCGTTAGCCGTCCACGGTCGCGGACACATACTGTGGTAGCTGATCAAATCTTCAGGCAGGGTGTCCTCATCCGCTGCTCCTGTTCGTAAGTAGGGTGAGTGCGGGGAAATGTCCGTGCCGAAACGAGGAGAGACTCATGAGCCAGTACCTACTGTCGACGTATGCCATCGAGGGCGAGGTCCACAAGCCGATGACACCTGAAGAGATGCAGAAGTCCATGGAGACCATGATGGCGCTCGAGACCGACATGAGAGAGAGCGGCGCCTTCGCGTTCAGCGCCAGGCTCCATGACGCTGACACGTCAACCGTGGTCCGTCCCGGCGACGACACCCTGATCACGACCGACGGACCGTTCGCCGAGTCGAAAGAGCACATTGCGGGCTTCTACATCATCAACGCGGACGATCTCGATGCTGCTCTGGCATGGGCTGGGAAGGTCGTAGACGCGATCGGTCGTCCTATCGAGGTCCGTCCGTTCTTCGACATGCACAGCGGCTGATGCAGTGACCGGTGTCGCCGCGAATCATGATGCGACTGCTGTCGAGGCTGTGTTCCGCCACGTGTACGGTCAGGCGGTGGCGACACTGGTCCGCGTGTTCGGCGACATCACGCTCGCCGAGGATGCCGTCCAGGACGCGTTCGTCGTGGCCACCACTACATGGCCCAACAGAGGGACCCCGCCCAACCCGGCAGGGTGGATCGTCACGACCGCACGCAACCGAGCCATCGATGATCGCCGCCGTACAGCCAGGGGCAAGGACCTCTACGAAGAGGTTGGACGGACCCAGAACACGTCCTATGACCCGAGAGGCGACGACCAGGAAGAAGATGGGCCGGTGAAAGACGACCAACTACGGCTCATCTTCACCTGTTGCCACCCTGCTCTTCGCACTGAGCACCAGGTTGCACTAACGCTGCGACTCCTTGGAGGGCTCAGCGTGGATGAGGTAGCCCGATCGTTCCTGGTGAGCGAGCCGACCATGGCGAAGCGCCTGGTCAGGGCGAAGCACAAGATCAAGGTCGCAAAGATCCCCTATCGGGTTCCTGGAGATGCCGACCTTCCGGATCGCTTGAGATCCGTTCTGCTTGTGATCTACCTGATCTACAACACCGGAGCAGACGATCCGCGGCGCGCTCCCCTGCGCAACGAAGCGATCCGGTTGTCCAGGGCTCTCACCTCGTTGATGCCCGACGAGCCAGAAGCGGCTGGTCTCCTCGCACTGATGCTGCTCAGCGAATCACGGATGCCGGCACGGACGTCCAACGGGAGCGTCGTGCTGCTACGCGATCAGGACCGCACGAAGTGGAATCGTGCAATGATCGAGGAGGGACACACAATCGTGCGGACGTGTCTCGCACGCGACCAGCCTGGCCCGTTCCAACTCCAGGCTTCGATACAGGCTGTGCACTGCGACGCTGATTCGTTCGACGCAACAGATTGGCACCAGATCGTTGGGCTCTACGACCATCTCTATGCCATCATGCCCACTCCTGTGGTCGCGCTCAATCGGGCGATCGCGCTCGGCGAGGCCGTAGGACCCGAGGCTGCCATTACAGCTCTCGATACGGTCGGACCCGGCCTCGACGACTACCACCTCATGCATGCCACCCGAGGCACGCTACTGCGCCAGCTCGGGCGGCCTCGGGAAGCGAAAGCCGCCTTCGAACGGGCCGCGCAGTTCGCGACGACAGATGCAGATCGTGAGTTCCTCGCACTCCAGATCGATGGACTGGTGTTCGACGACACTTGATGACGCCGCTCTGGCCAGAGGTGTTGGCGCCCGCCAGATGGTGTGAGGCCTTCTGGAGCCTCAAGGTCAGACACCGGAATCTCTCGTCGCGTGGGACCGAGCATGATACGATTTTGGTGACGTCTAAGGAGGAAATGGTGAGACGTACTTTCGTTCTCATGACCCTTGTTGGTTTGTTCATTGCTGCGACTCCTGTGGCAGCTGGCGCTGGCGCTCCGGCCGCGACTCTGTTCGTTCACGCAGATAGCTCGTGGGTCTCGACCGGGGTTGTCGTGGAGGCTGGTGACGACCTCTCTATCCGGGCTCATGGTCAGGCAATCACTGGACCCTTGAGCGAGTTTCCCGGAGCTCACAGCGGGCCAGACGGACAGCTCTTCAACTGCCCTGATCCGGGTGGCCCAACGACCGCATGCAACCTCGACGCTGCTCCGTACGGAGCGCTCGTCGCCAGCATCGGTGGAACAGTCTTCGTTGTCGG
>JAMBLH010000108.1 GCA_023336875.1 Actinomycetes bacterium | reverse complement strand
GCCGTAGACGCTTCGCCCTTCAGATCGATACTCAGATCATGAGCGACGTTGACCGCTTGTTTGGCGACGGCGTCAGAGGGGTCCACGACAGCAACATCGCCCGGCAGCCGCGCCTCGATCTCGTCGCGGATCAACGGGTAGTGCGTACAACCGAGCACGACAACGTCAGCTCCGGAAGCAATGACTGGAGCAAGGAACGTATCAAGTAGAGCATCAATCGGTTCACTGTTCTCCACTGCTGCTGCAAGGCCTGGGCACGCTTGTTCGATAACCTCGATGCCCTCGGCGTGTCGGCCCACAAGACTCCGAAACAGCTCACCCTGGAATGTGGCACCGGTTGCCATGACAGCGACCTTTCCGTTGCGGGTTGACTCACTCGCGGGCTTTACAGCCGGTTCCATTCCAACGAACGCCAATTCGGGAAGTACTTGGCGAAGATGCTGCAACGCAGCGGCCGAAGCAGAGTTGCATGCAATCACGACCTCAGCAACACCTGCTGACACAAGATACCGGGCAAGGAGTTCAGTCCGAGCTCGCACCTCCTCAAGAGATCGTTCCCCGTAGGGACCGAACACGTGGTCAGCTACGTAGATCAGGTCTGCCCACGGCGCGCGTTCGCGGATTCGGTCAAGCACGGTTGTGCCGCCGATCCCTGAGTCGAATACTGCAATGGCTGCCATGCGGGGCACGATAGGCAGCCCACCGATATCATCTTCTCATGCCACGAGCATCGACGGACTCCCAGCCATCGACTGAACGCGTGCTATTGACCGTATCGGTTTCGGTACACGAGGTCGCCGGTCGGCTTCCGACCACCCATCTTTGTCGCACCAGCGCCCGGCGCCGGGTAGCCGATGGCGATTGCATACCGACACCGGATTCCGTCAGGAAGCCCTAGCACATTGGCAGCAACGTCCTCACGATGCAGGGTGACAGGGCAGCTGGCGAGTCCGATGGCATCAGCGGCAAGCATGATATTCTGGGCGAGACGTCCAGTATCGAACTCGTAGCCCTCAAGCTCCTGAACAAGGCAGATAACCGCAGGGGCGTTTCGCACCGGCGTCATAAAGTCACCAGACGCACAGATCCGGTCCTTCTGCTCCTGGTCATCAATGACGATGAAGGACCAGTTCTGTCTGTTCTTCGAGGAGCCCGTCCAGCGCGCCGCCTCGAGGACAGCATCGAGATCGGCAGGATCGATAGCCCGCTCGTCGAAGGTCCGGATGGCACGAAGCGACAGGATGTCGGTGTAGGTTTCATTCATGAAGCGGACACTACCGGTACAACTCCGCGACTTCGTCGGTGAAGTGCTCGACTACAACTAGTCGATCTACTTCACCGGCTGGAGATACCTCTCCAAGATCGACCGACAGAGGCCGCGGCAGCAGTCCAATACGCCTGACTTGTTCGGCCCTGGAGAACCGTTGGTTCACTCGTTCCACGACGGCTTCGGCCTGTGCGAACGCGAGGTCATCGTCTCCATCGAATGCCTCAGCAACAGAGATGAGCACGCCTAGCTGGTCGTGCCCGTCCCCCACCAACACCGCGTCGAGAATGAGAGGATCCTCCCTGAGCAGTGGCTCAACAGCCCCAGCGTCAACGTTCTTGCCTCCGGCGGTGATGATGATGTCCTTCTTGCGCCCGGAAATCGTCAGTAGCCCATCTCCGCCGATGCCGCCGAGGTCTCCTGTGTGGAGCCAACCATCTCTCAAAGCATGGCCGGTCGCGTCCTCATCGTCGAGGTAACCGCTGAATACACTCTGCCCTCTGATGAGAATCTCGCCGTCATCGGCAATTGAGATCTCGACGCCTGGCATGGGTAGGCCGACCGTTCCGAAGCGGGTTGCTCCCTCTCGTGTAACGACAGCGGGACCGGTGGATTCCGAGAGGCCATATACCTCCCTGACCGGAAGATCGATGCCAGCGAAGTACTCGAGTGTTGACGGATCGACAGAGACGGCTCCGCTGAACGCCAGTCTCACGTTGGCGAATCCCATGGCGGACCGCGCCTTGTCAGTAAACAACCGGCGGGCAACGGCGACCTTCGCCCGCAGATACGGTGATCGGCTGGAACCGGCGTTCCGGGCGGCGATGCTGTCGCGAGACACACCCATCGACCAATTGGCGATTCGAGCCTGAGCCCCGGTTAGTGCCTCAACCTGTTTACGCAACGCTCGCTCGAACCCCGACCACACAAGAGGTACACCGAAGAAGATGGCTGGCTCGATATCGAGGAGGTCAACACGGACTCGCCCAATCGACTGGGCAAAGGCAACGGGATATCCAACGTGGGCGGGGGCAAGGATCGTGAAGATCTGTTCCGCTATGTGGGACAGCGGGAGATAGGAGAGGGCGCTATCAGATTGTGTGACGTTAAAAAGATCGACCGAGGAACGGGAGGCGGCAACAAGATTGTCGTGCGTGAGTATGACCCCTACCGGCGATCCGTATCCAGCTGCCGTAAACATCAACGTTGCGGGATCGTCCCACTCTATGGCGGCGATCCGGTCGTCCACCACGTCCGGGTCCACGGCATCGCCAAGACTGAGGAACTCTGGCCACGAGACGGTATCCCCCTGCGCGTCATCGATACCTACGAGTAGCTCAACGGACTCGATGGAAGCCTCACGAACAGCTGCGATCTGAGCTGTCGTCTGCGCAAGCACGATCCGTGCATTCGAGCGCTCAAGTAACTCAGCGATCTCCACATCAGAGCTCGAGAAGTAGATGCCGACGGGAACCGCTCCGATCGCCATCGCTGCGACATCGAAGATCACCCACTCCGGTGTGTTGTACGAGAGGATCGCGACCCTGTCTCCTGGTTCGATACCAGAAGCAATGAGCGCTCGCGCAGTCCGTCGCACAGCAGCGCCGTACTCAGACCACGTCAGGGTCTCCCAATCACCCGAGACACGGCGGACCAGCGCGGGCTCATCACCGAGCAGCTTTGCGTTCTCCAGCACCAGCTGCGGAATTGTGTGCACCACGCGCATTGGAACAGACATGGCGGTAGCTCTCTTCCGGCTCTCTACTCCCGTGATTGAATTGGATACAGCGTCCTCCGCCCGTAGCCAATAAATGCAAGCAGCGCCCCGATAATCACGTTCTGAGCGATCGAAACACCCTCGCCACGGTTGACGTGGAACACAGCCGCTCCAATCATCACCAACACCAGGCCGGCTGCGGCATAGACAGTCAACTGGGGCTGGATTCGAGTGACGCTTGGGAGAATCAGGCCAAGACCACCGAGGATGAAGTACACGCCAAAGAACCACTGCAAGACCCAAATGAGAGTGTTTTTCCAGCCCACAACGTTTCCTTTGACCAACTATCGGAATCACTCTAGACAGGAAGCGTGCAGCTGGGCAATGACGCCCACTGGGTGGCGTACCACGGCGGCACGGGTAGCTCGTCATGGGTCATCTGGCAATCGCACCCACACGTGACAGGACGACCGCCCATGACACGCACGGAGAGATGAGCTATCCACACGCGCTCTGCATCATGCCTAGCCGCCAGCAATCAGCGGTTCAGAATGCAGCGTCCGAAAGCTCCATAAGCCAGCCGTCCTCTGCCTGGGCAGCCTCGGTGCGCAGCGCGATCTTCGGGAGAGCATCGTTGACGAAGAACCTTGCTGACGCGATCTTGCCCTCGTAGAAGCCAACATCGTCTCCTGTTGCGTCCAACAGCGCCGCGCTCGCGACTTCTGCGTGTTCGAGCAACAACCAGGCAATCGTGACTTCGGAAAGGCTCTCAAGCAGCGCGTTCGTGTGTAGGCCGGTCTTGTAGATCTCTGTCGGGTTCTGCATCGAGTTCATTGAATGGCCAACAAGGACACCGATGTGGTTCTGCACCTGCTCGAGTGCCTGGCCCAACGCCTGGCGTTCCGTTGCGAAGTCGTCCGATCCACCCTTGGCGTACTCCATCATTCCGTCGGAGAATTGCATGAGGGTCTTTCCCTGATCCCTCGCGATCTTGCGGAAGAAGAGGTCGAGCGCCTGGATTGCTGTTGTGCCCTCGTAGAGCGTGTCGATCTTTGCGTCACGGATGTACTGCTCGATCGGATAGTCCTGGGTGAAACCAGACCCGCCGAATACCTGGAGGGACTGTGCAAGCAGCTCGTAAGCCTTCTCAGATGAGTAGCCCTTGACCATCGGGAGAAGCAGGTCGTTGACCTTATCCCAGTACTCGTCCTCTGGATGGAGCACCTTGTTGTCAAGCGTTGACGTCGTATACATCCAGAGTGCACGGAGGCCCTCTGCGTAGGCCTTCTGGAGCATGAGCATGCGGCGTACATCAGGATGCCTGATGATCGCTACACGTGGTGCGGACTTGTCCATCGATTTGGACAGGTCGGCGGACTGCACCCGCTCCTTGGCGTACTCGAGAGCGTTGAGATAGCCGGTGGAAAGCGTTCCAGCTGATTTGACGCCGATCATCATCCGTGCGTCCTCGATGACCTTGAACATCTGGCGGATCCCATGGTGTGAATCCCCAACGAGGTAGCCGATACATGGCTCGTTCATGCCCATTGTGAGTTCACACGTCGTCGAACCCTTGATGCCCATCTTGTGCTCGATGCTCGTGGTGTAGATCCCGTTTCGCTCACCGAGCGAGCCGTCATCGTTGACTTGGAACTTTGGAACGATGAACATCGAGAGGCCCTTTGTCCCCGGATCTCCACCCTCTCGCCTGGCGAGCACAAGGTGGATGATGTTGTCGTAATAGTCGTTCTCGCCGGACGTGATGAACCTCTTCACGCCCTCGAGGTGATACGCATCCCCCTCAATGTGCACGGCCTTCGATGTCCCAGCGCCAACGTCTGAGCCAGCGTCAGCCTCGGTGAGCACCATTGTTGCGCCCCAGCGGTTTTCGACCATAGGTATGGCCCACTTCTCCATCTGCTGCTGCGTGCCTTCGGCTGCAATTACACCGGCCATCAGTCCGCCCGACGCGTAGAGGAACGTGGCAGGGTCTGCACCGATCAGCATCTCACTCGTGGCCCATCGCAGCGAGGGGGGAGCAGCGAACCCTCCAAGACTCTCATCAAGTCCGAGTAGGTGCCACCCTCCCTCATACATCGCGTCAAGACTCGATTTCACGGCGTCTGGGAGCTTGACCTGTCCGTCAACGAGTTCTGGGGGATTGCGATCCGCCTCAACGAAACTATTAGCGAACTCGTCGGTCGCGAGTCGGTCGACCTCGCGGAGAGCATCTCTTGCAGTGTCCTCGTCAAAGGATGCAAAGGGCGCCTCGCCGTAGTACTCGCCCACCTTGAGGTACTCAAAGAGGTTGAACTCGATATCTCTGCGATTACTCCTGTAATGGCTCATGGCTATCCCTTGTTCTTCGTAACTCCACCAACACGATCTGGCCGCGTCGAACAGTGGCACTGCCGCGTATCCGACACAATTTGAGTATACACTCCAAGTTTGGTTTTGCGACCATATTTGAGTGACTGCTCAATATTTCAGCTACGATGCACACGACGAAGGGACCCCGTGGCTCGATACCAGGTAGGCATTCAGACCGAGGCCAAGATCATCGAGGCAACACGCGCCCTCCTCGCTGAGGGTGGCATGGAAGCCGCGACTCTCAAGGCGATCTGTGATCGGGCAGAGGTGCGCTCCGGGAGCTTCTACAACCTCTTCGACTCCAAGGAGGACGTAATCATCCACGTCGTTCGCGAGTCGATCGATGCCGTTGACCCGGATCCAGATCACGCAGGAACAGACACGGTCAACGACCTTGTGTCGGCCTACATTCGATTCTTTGAGGAGGAACCACAGCTCGCAAAGGTCTACGTCATGGCCGCGCTCACAGGCGACTCTCCCACCAATGGTGCACGGCGCCGATTCCTCCGTCATCATCTCCGACGGGTGGAGCGATTCGCTGACGCCATGGCCAGAGCGGATCAGGCATTGGACGCCGAAAAATCAGAGATACAGGCAGAACTCCTGCTCGGAGCCCTCGATGGCCTCGCGTTCCGATGGGCGCTTGACAGTGATTTCGATTTCGCGACCTACGCGGAGCTTGCATCTGACAAACTCGTCCAGGTGCCCGCAAGGTCTTCTGACTGATCAGTACGGCAAACCTTCAGCGTCACACAGGAACCGGTTCAGGTCGCTTCCGGATTTGAACAGCTTCGCCAATTCATCGTCGAACTCGGGCGATGTCACCGTCTTCTGGGTGAGCTTCGAACCGGCAATGAACGTCTTAAGTCGTAGGTCATCGGCGTACTCGAACTCGGGATCGTATTCCTTCGGCACGCGCTTGAGATAAGCATCTTCGTCGTCGGACATCATGTCCCATACATTCGTGAAGCGCTTGTACCGCGTTGCCTTCCTCCACTCGTCCGGGTGCTCATAGATGTACTGGCGAATCTGATGCGTCACCTTCGTCTCTGGCCGCCACATCCCAACGCCTGCGAAGCACGCTCCGGGCTCGAGATGGATATAGAAGCCCGGAGCGTGGACATCCTTGCCACGTTCGTGACGGAACTGGATCCCGACATTCGTTTTGTACGGCGTTTTGTCCTTGGAGAACCTTGTGTCGCGATACGGACGCATCAGTGAGCCGCCATTCGTTCGCGTATCGGCAACGAAGTGGTCGGAGATGGCCTGAAGCCTCTCACCGAAGTCCTCGATGAAGACTTTTGCTGGCTCACGGATCACTTCGATGTAGCGGTCCTTGTTCTTCTCCCACCACACTCTGTCATTGTTCTGTGCGAGCTCGTTGAGAAACGCGAACACTTTTGGGCTGAAATACGACTGTGCCATGGATTCCTTCCTTCGATCTCACCCTATTGCACGCGACCGACGTATTCCAGAGTTCCGGCCGATCAATTCGCCGCCATACCTACGCTATCTGGAGGAGGAGTTGCAATGGAGTACGCCCTACAGGCCGCTGGACCGTATGTTGAACTGCTTGATGCCGCGTCGTTCGCATCGGATCGGGGACTCGTAGCCCTCGCCCTCCCTGATCACTATCTCCTTGCACTCGACGAGGAGGGGGCAAAGACGAAGCCTGCATCAGATGCCTTCATTCAGCTCGGCGGTCTCGCCCGAGAGACGACGGACATCAGCCTTGTCATGCTGGTGTCTCCGATCACGTTCCGACACCCAGCGGTGCTGCTGAAGATGGCCGTAACTCTCAACCGGATGTCCAACGGCCGATTCACACTCGGCATCGGCACGGGATGGATGGACCGCGAGCACGAAGTGTTCGGCTTCGAGTATCCCTCCATGTCCGAACGCTTTGACCGACTTGAGGAGGCCCTCGGATACGTGTCCGCAGGATTCGACCCGAACAATCCAGGTTTCGAGGGCGACCACTACCAACTCGAGGCCTTCCCTCTCTCGCCACCGCCCATTGGACGTGTACCGCTACTTGTCGGAGGTACGGGCAAGTACAAGACGCCGCGACTCGCAGGCGAGTTCGCCGACGAATTCAATGTGTATCCGGGTCCCGATATGGCCGAGCGAATCCAACGATTCCGTGAGGCTGCGGCCAACGCCGGCAGGGACCCGGATTCGATCAGGCTCTCCTCCAGTGGCCAGGTCGTGGCCGCAGCCACCGAAGCTGAATTCCAGAACCGAATGGACGCGGACGCGGACGCAGCCGGCCTCAGTCGCAAAGAACTCGATGCCCACTACGAGAAGCGTCAAACACCTCGAGGAACCTATGAGCAGGTGAACGAGCAACTCGCCAGGTTCGAGGCACTCGGCGTATCACGATTCTACTTTCAAGGTGTCTTTTCGCCCTCTGACACGGGGAAGCTTCTGGACGGACTGGGGGTTGCCTGACAATGGAACGTTACACGATCGACCTCGGCGGACCCGTAAGCATTCTCGATTTCGGAGGCGAGGGACCGCTGATCGTCTGCGTCCATGGTCTCGAGGGTTCGGCGTACAACTGGACCCTCGTCGCGCCAAAGTTGGCCGAGACCCACAGGGTGATTGCACCGGACCTCTCGGGTTTCGGATTCACGCCACAACTCGATGGGGGTTCGAGCGTTGGTCGCAACGCTGATCTTGTCAGGGATGTGATCGATTTCTTTGGCGGGGATGCCATGCTGATCGGTAACTCCATGGGTGGCCTCATATCGATCTTGGCCGCCGAGTGGTACCCCGATCGAGTGAACTCCCTCGTACTCATCGATCCCGCCACCCCCGTCTTCTCCTGGACCTCGATCAATTTCCACGCCGCGGCTCGCCTCTCGGTCCCTCTCATACCGTGGCTCGGTAGCAGACTGATCGACGCGTTCCGCGATCAGATCACCGTCGATGAGGGCGTTGTGGAGGCACTTACGTTCGTGACAGCGCATCCTGAAACTCTGGCGGCTGAGGTGTGGGACCATGCAACCGAGATCGCTGCGCTACGTAGAACACAGCCATGGGCGACAACTGCCCTCGTGGAGGGGATGACCTCCATTGCCCCTTATGTGGTGACGAAGGGTCGGTTCAGCGATCTCATTCACAGAGTCACCCAACCCACCCTGGTCATCCATGGAACAGAGGATGAACTCGTCGATGTGGCAGCAGCTCGCTGGCTCGGCCGGCAGCGACCTGATTGGACGATCGTGCTCTTTGAGGATGTCGGCCACGTTCCCATGCTCGAAACACCCGATCGTGTCCTTGAGGTCTTCGACACATGGGAACCTGCGTGTCTCCCTTCACTCACTCCGAGGCAGCCCTCCACGCGTCCCTGATCTTGACCTTGGTGCCTGTGCGCAGCAGCGCACCGGTGTACACCCGTGACCCGATCCGGACCAGCGCGATTGAGCCAAGAACACACCCGATGACAGCGATCCCGATCTCCCACGGAGCAGCGGAACCCGAGGCAATGCGAACGGGCATCACGAATGGTGCCCACATCGGCATCATCGAGCCGATCCGCACAACGACGCCATCAGGATTCTCGGCGGCTGCAATCGCCAGGAGATAGCCAGGAAGGATCAGCGCGATGGGGAGAATGATTGCGCCTTGAAGGTCTTCCTGGCGCGACACAGTCGAACCAACAGCTGCATAGAGGAAGGCATAAAACGCGTAGCCAAGAACGAACCAGAAGAACACACCTGCGATGATCGGTAAACCGATCGCCGCAATATCGATGTCCGTGAACCCGGCAAGTTGGGCAGATACGAATGCTGCGCTGAGGAGAATCGCCAGCTGCACGAGACCGAGCAGGCCGATTCCTGAAACCTTTCCCATCAGTACCTGCCATGGCTGTACGCGGGACAGAACGATCTCAACTACGCGGTTCTGCTTCTCCTCAACCGTTCCCATGGCAACGAACTGACCGAACATGATGATCGAGACATACAGCAGTATGGCCCCGACAAACGCTGCCCCCTGCTTGGCATCGTCCTGGACGTTGGACTCCTCGATGGTCGACACCGACACAGGTGCCGGCTCCTCGATCGCGGCGATCTCTGCGTCAGACAATCCCAGATCTGAAAGACTCCACTCTGTGAGCACGATGTCAACTGAACGGATGATGATCGTCGTCAGACCAGGTGAGGCCTTCTCCTGGAAGACCAGTTCCTTATTGTCCACAAGAACGGCCTCGACGTCGCCAACTTCGAGAGCGCTCTCGGCCTCATCCATCGAGGCGTACCGGGTCACCTCGATCTCAACGCCAAACAGAGCGCCTTGTGTCTCGAGCTCTTCATCAACGCCTGGCAGCGAGTCGCCGACAAGACCGACAGTGGTGGCCTCACTTTCGCCGCCCGAGAGTGCGCTGGTGACGGGTCCGATGGCGAGTATTGCCGCTGCGAGTATTGCCATCGTGATGAGAAACGCTTTGGATCGCCCGCGCTCGACGAATTCCCTTTTCGCCAACAGCCACACCAGGTTCCACTTGTTCACGGGCCGACCGCCACTCGATAGAGGTCGGTCAGATGCGGGGGCTCGAACGCAAATCTGGAAACGGAGCCAGCTGCCTCGGCAGCTGCAAGAATCTCAGCGACCGGGGCATCGCCCGGGACAATGCAATGGGCTCGGCCCTGAGCTTGGACAATCTCCACGCCGGCCAGATCCGGAATCCACGGCGCGCCATCAACATCGACGGTGAGCCTTCGCCTCGTTGATTGCTCCTTGATCTCGTCGAGGCCCCCGGACAGGACGATGCGCCCGTCAGCGATGATCGCGACATCCTGACACACGTCCTCGACAAGGTCGAGCTGGTGGCTGGAAAACACGATCGCCACGCCACTTTCGGCAAGCTCACGCAACGTGTCTGAGAGCGACTCGACACCGATGGGATCCAGCCCGGCGAACGGTTCATCAAGTACGAGCAGCTCTGGATTTGGTGCCAGCGCCGCGGCGAGCTGTGCGCGTTGCTGATTGCCGTGGCTGAGTTCATCCAGCTTCGCGTCTGCTCGATCACCAAGACCGAGTACTCCGAGCCAGTGATGAACCGCGTCGGTTGCATCGGCTTTCGACAGCCCGGAGAGGCGTGCGAAATGGATGAGCTGGCCTGCGATCTTCATTTTCGGGTAGAGACCGCGTTCCTCGGGCATGTATCCAAAACGGAGCCTGATGTCTGCATCAACCGGAGCGCCGTTCCATGAGACCTCTCCTGCATCGGGATGGACGAGGCCGAAGATCATGCGCATCATCGTTGTCTTGCCAGCACCATTTGGTCCAAGAAAGCCCAGGATCCGACCGCGGTCTACAGAAAGACTTGCACCTCGAAGCGCGACGACGTCTCCGAACTGCTTGTGGATTCCGGTCATCGAGAGCACGGCCCCAGTATGAACCATCTCATGAGCTTCGTCGATTGAAGAAGGCTGGTTACAGTCCGCTTGGCGAGCGTTTTGTCTACCGTCTACGCTTCACTCATGCCCACAGTTATCGCTGTCGCAAACCAAAAAGGTGGCGTAGCCAAGACGACCACCGTCCACACGCTCGCTGAAGCACTCACCGAGCGCGGCAAGAGTGTGCTGATGATCGACCTCGACCCACAGGCCTGTCTTACGTATGCAACCGACTCGCAACCTGACTCTCTCGATGAGACCATCCACGACGTATTACTCGACCGCTGCAAGGCATCCGATGTGCTGATCAGCCGCGATGGCCCAGACCTATTGCCCTCGTCGATCGACCTCGCGGGCTCAGAGATCCACCTCCTCACCAAGACCGGTCGCGAATTCGTTCTAAAGAAAGCCCTCGGGGAGGTCAAGGACGATTACGACGTCATCCTCATCGACTGCGGTCCTTCCTTGGGGATATTGACGATCAATGCCCTCACTGCGGCCGACAGCGTCATCATCCCATTCCAGGCAGAGACCCTGTCGGATCGGGGCGTGGGTCAGCTGCTGGAGACGATCGACGATGTACGCAGCTACACGAATGGGGACCTCGAGATTCTTGGCGGCATCGCAACAATGTACGACGCACGCACGAATCTCTCCAAGCGGGTGCTGGCAGAGGTGCAGGAGACCCATGGGTTGCACATCATTGATCCACCTGTGCCTCGATCAGTGCGCGTCGCCGAAGCACCCGGAGATGGAGTGTCGGTTCTTGCTCACGCAGGTCGTTCGAAACCCGCAGCGGCATACAGGGAAATAGCAGAAGCCATTGAGGGCCTCCTGTGACCGGCCGACAGGACGCCAAAGGAAAACGAGCGCTGTTCGAAACGCCGCCGATCGAGATAGAGGATTCGCTGAGGGATGAGCCGCTCGTGGAGCGTCATGAAACTGACGGCCACGAAGCGGTGTACTCAGCGGGTCACCACGAGAACGGTACATCTGTCATCGCGTGCTCAACGTGTGACGTGCGTACCCGAGTCACCCACGTGGAACTTGCGGTTCGGATACTCGCGCTGTCGTTGTGGATTCCAGGCCGCTCGTACAGCCGTCACATGCAGTGCCCGGCTTGCCAGACCCGCACCTGGTGCAAGGTCGAGTGGATGGGCTAGGTCAGGTTCACGCCATTTGCGATGTGAGCCGATTCGGTGTCCTCTCGCGCCGTGCTGCGACACATCAATCGATCGGCGTCTGGTTCTATATGCCTCTCCCCGGGCGGGAGAGGCGGTGAGGAGCCCAGCGACGAACGGAGAGGGGGCCGCCCATCAGTAGGACACGCTTGGGGTTCGCGCCAAATGATGCGTAGCGCTTCACCCTCTCTGCCCACCTGCGGTGCGCATCTCTCCCATCGAGGGAGAGACCTCGGAAACTGGCCCGATCATCGCATTATCGCGAGATACGATGCCCTTCAGGGGGGACCTCGCGATTGAGGTTCGGGGGGACAGAACCAAGGAATCGAGCGCGATCGACGATGAACCGCTCATGCGTTCCCTTCGCAACAACCTTGTCACCTTCGACCACCTCCACGTCGAACAGGATCTTCCTGCCTTCTACTGCCGTCACGGTTGCGATTGCCTCGACGGCAGCACCAATGCCGGAGGCTGCGAGGTGATCGAGAGCAACATTCGTTCCCACGCTCGTCTCCTCCGAGGACACATGATCCGCAAGGACCGCTACCGAGGCCTCCTCGCAGAGCGCCAAGACGCGGGGTGTGCCGAGAACGGCGAGGTCGCCCGAACCGAGGGCAATCGCGGTGTCCGCATCCGAGACAGTGAGCTCTGCGGTACCCGTCATTCCTTCGATGATCACGGGCCCAGCTTAGGTCAGGACAGCCCGTCGGCGATTCGTGCCGCGTTTGTTTCGAGCATGCCAATCAAGGTTTCCGCCCCGGATCCGGGAGGTCCGAGTGATCCGGTGTACAGCAGGATGATCTGTACGGGGTGATCGGTCTCAGACGCGATCGCGGACGCGAGGGCGGTCGGCTGGGTCGTCTCTGCGAAGATCGCCCTGACGCCCGTCTTGTTGATCGCCCTGACGAGTTCCGCCAGGTCTGCTGAACTCGGCTCCGAGAGCGCCGAGCCACCGGGGATGACCGACCCGATCACCTCGAAACCGTACCGATCAGCAAAGTACCCGAGAGAGTCATGACCAGTGACAAGAATGCGCTCATCCTCCGGCACAACACTCAGCACCCTCTGGATCGAGCGATCGCTGCTTGCAAGGGCGGCGGCGTATTCGTCGACTCTTGCACTCCAATCAACGGTTGGGTGGGCAACCGCGAGCTCTTCGCCGATGATGAGAGCGGTAAGAGCATCGCGTTCGGGGTCAAGCCACACATGGGGATCACAGCTTCCGCCTGCGTCATTCCCACACGGTTGTCTGTCCTCAAAGGTGACGGGATCGACCAACACTGCCACCTCGATGACGTTCGCCCCATCCGCGGACGCGGCGGCGAGCACGTCAGAGAATCCCTCCTCAAGGCCGAGCCCATTGGCGACCACCAGATCCGCGGCATGTATCGACGCTACCTGGGATGAGGAGGGTTGAAAATCGTGTGGATCGGCGCCAATGGGAAGGAGCACCTCAACTGTTCCGCTTTCACCGACGATGCTGCGAGCGACATCGCCGAGCATCGTCGTGGTGGCAACCACCCTTACGCCACCGTTGGCTTGATCATTATCAGAGTTCGAGGAACAGGCCGCACCGACAAGCGCTATCAGCACCAGAAGGACAACATATCGTGTACTGAGAACCATTCTCATTATTGAATGATACACCTCAGTCGAGCAATCGTCTTCGGACGTCGCTTCCCGGATTGCGGTTAGCGTTGTGCCATGATCCATCCGATAGACCGCGCCGCCGGTCTTGCGCTCGCTCGTGGGCCTTCCCGTCTCAGATTCTTCTCACGCGGTTGGGGCGACGCTGAACTGCTCAACCCTGCGCCGACCGTCGAGATCGCGCCGGTACCCCTTCAGATCGCATGGCTCTCCCAGTCCATTGAGCCATATGGCCTTGCGATCGACCACGGCACGTTCACAAGCCCCTCGGATCTTCTCCCTGACCGTTCCCGGCAAGGTTCCGTGATATCCGTCTCCCCACCCGAGGAGACGAATCGTGTCGTCGTGCTGATGCCCGCATGGAACGAGCATGACCCGAAGGTCAGAATCGCGATGGCTGGCCACCTTGCTCGAAAAGGCATCAGATCGATCATTCTGGAGAACCCGTACTACGGCTCCCGGCATCCAGACCCCGACCATGGACAGCCCATTCAGACAGTTTCCGATTTCATGGTCATGGGCGCTGCTGCTGTCAATGAGGCGCGTGCAATACTCATGTGGTTCCACGATGAGGGCTGGGACATCGGTGTTGCCGGCTACTCCATGGGCGGCAACACGACTGCGATCGTCGGTGCAACGATGCCGGTCCCCGTCGCGGTGGGTGCCCTTGCAGCATCGCACTCTCCAGGACCTGTGTTCCTCGACGGCGTGCTGCGTCAAGGTATCGCGTGGGATGCGCTCGGCGGGAGATCCCACGAAGAGGAGCTCCGATCCACCTTAGGATCCATCTCAGTTCTCAATATCGAGCCCCTGCCCCACACGGCTCACGCGGTCGTCGTGCGCACTTCACGAGATGGATACGTGCCGGCGAGCGCAGTTCAGGCACTCTCGGATCACTGGCCGGGGAGCGAGTTGCGTGTGGTGCGCGGCGGCCACGCCACCGCGATTTGGTACCGCAAGGACCTACTCACGGACGCGATCGTCGACTCCTTCGACAGGCTCGCCGAAGCGTGGCCTATTACGCGTTCTTGATCTGGAAAGCTGCAACGATCTCGAGGATCCCGAAGAACACGGCGTAGATCCCGACAAGGATCGCAAACACGCCAATCGTGATGGCGGGCCACACCAGAATGACCACGCCAAAGAGCGCGGACATCAGCCCGAACACGATTCGTGTGGATCTGTCCGGGAGATCGGAGTTCGTGAGACCCCTGAAGAAATCCACAAGACCGGCAATAAGCCAGAAGATCGCCACGATGAGTGCAATGACCTTGATCGTCCCCTCTGGGTTCTTCATCACAACAACGCCAAGCACTATGCCGACGATGCCAGCGAACACCATGAGCCACCGGTCCTGGGAGTGCGAGTCGAACACAGCGACAAAGAAGCGAACCACTCCGGTCACGATCATGAAGAAGCCAACGATCATGGTGACCACCGTGATCGTCGAACCTGGCCAGAAGATCAGCAATCCACCGATAGCCACGCTGATAACACCTAGAAGCAGTAGGAGCCACCAAGCCTTCTTCGCCTGCTCATTGGTGTCGTATACGTCGAATTCCACTTCTGGCACGGTCAGCCCTCTCGTTGGCGACCTTCAGCCTAATTCAGTGCTCCGTCGCGACGCGGTACCCCATGGGGCATAATCCACAGATGACTGCTGAAACCTTCGTGGACGCGAACGGCATGCCCGTGCGAATATCGAGCCCAGACAAGATCGTTTTTCCTCACCAGGGCTGGTCCAAACTGGATGTGGCAGAGCATTTCGTGATGTGCGGAGAGGGCGCGCTCAGGGGTGTGTACGATCGCCCGACGATGCTCAAGCGTTGGACCAAAGGCGTCGGGGGCGAACCGTTCTACATGAAACGCGTTCCTGGTTCTGCACGGTCGACCGTCGATGTGGTCTTTCCCTCGGCTCGGCCGGGACGCATGTTCCTCCCTCTCGAGGTCCAGGACGTCGTGTGGCTCGCCCAGATGAACTGCCTCGACCTTCATCCATGGAACGCCAGCGCGTCTGACCTCGATCATCCCGACGAACTCCGCATCGACCTCGATCCGACCGACGAGTACGGCTTCGACGCGGTCATCGACGTGGCCCATACACTGCACGAACTTCTTACTGAGGTCGGTCTTGTCGGGTGGCCCAAGACGTCGGGTAACCGGGGCATCCACATCAACGTCAGGCTTGAGCCGGACTGGACCTACTACGCGGTACGGCGCGTCTGCCTCGCAATCGCGAGACAGGCCGAGCGGCGGAATCCCATGGCAACGACGGCGTGGTGGAAGGAGGAACGGTCAGGTGTTTTCATCGACTACAACCAGAACGCCAGGGACAAGACCGTTGCTTCAGCGTATTCGATCAGACATACGGGTTGGGTGTCGACACCGTTTCGATGGTCAGAGCTCGACAGCATCCGACCGGAACACTTCGACCTCATGGCGTTCAAGGAGCGGTGGGCCGAAGTGGGTGACCTCACCGCTGATATGGACGACAGTCCAGGACGGCTGGACAAGGGCATCCTTTGGGTCAAGGCAGACGAGGAGAACGGCATCGGCGACGCACCCTGGCCGCCCCACTATCCAAAGATGCCAGGTGAGCCCCCACGGGTCCAACCGTCGAAACGACGGATGACTGAAGACTGAGAACGCGTACCCATACCGTCTACCGTCAACGGCCTACCGTCTACCCGAACTCCATGCCGACCAAAGCCAACGAACAAACTCGCTCTCGTCTTATCTGGACGCTGTTTACCGGCAACGCGTTCAGCTCCATTGCCTTTATCGGTGTCGTCACTGTCTCTTCCCTGATAGCCGAGCAGGTCAGCGGTTCGGCTCGACTGTCTGGAATCCCGAACACCATGGGTACGTTCGGCACAGCAGCCGGAGCAGTAGCGCTCTCAGCGCTCAGCTTCAAGATCGGACGCAGACGATCGTTCACCATCGGCTTCGCCGTCGCGACGATTGGTACTGTTCTGGCCGCAGCATCGGTGGTCCTGGCGAGTCTGCCGCTCCTTTTCCTGGCCATGGCGGTAATCGGATTCGGAAGGAGCGTCTCGCAGCTCGGAAGATTCGCTGCCGGTGATCTGAGACAGCCTGAACACAGGGCGTCAGCAATCAGTCTCATCGTGTGGGCGGCGACAATCGGAGCCGTTGCGGGACCTCTGCTGCTTGGTCCCACAAGCACAGTGGCGGAGAACGCAGGCTTCGACCCGCTGATCGGCCCCATCGTGGTTGGCATCATCGGTTTCGCGCTCGCAGCGATGGTCATTTGCCTAGGACTTCGACCCGAGCCGCTGACACTGACTGTTGCGCCAGAGTCAACACATCCAGAAGAAGCATCTCCGTTCCGAGAGATCGTCTCGATTCCCACCGTGCAACTCGCCATCGTGGCTCTCGTGACAAGCCAATTCGTGATGGTGCTGATCATGACGATGACGCCACTTCACATTCGGTCGAATGATGGCGACCTGGGAACAGTCGGGATAGTGATGATGGCCCACACACTTGGAATGTTCGCAATCTCTCCGCTCACGGGCGGGCTCGTCGATCGGTTCGGTCCGCGTAGAATCATCATGCTTGCAATGGTGACGCTCCTCGTTGCAGCACTGATTACCACAACTGCACCCACTGCCGACACAGCAGTACTCGTCGTGGGGCTGTTTCTTCTGGGCGCAGGGTGGAACTTTGGCTTCGTTGCCGCGAGTACCGAGCTCCAGATCGGTCTCCCGATCGCGGACCGACTCAAGATCCAGGGCACGGCTGACTCCATCACCTGGATAAGTGGTGGAATCGCTGCTGCGCTATCGGGGGTGATCGTGGCTGGCTCCTCCTACACAACCCTTGCGGTCGTGGGCGCGATTCTGGCTCTTGTCCCTCTCATTCCTCTCTACCGCACGAGACCGACCTGATGGCTTCGCGCTACATGTCCGGGGTCGACAAGGCGGTCGACAGCACGCCCGCCGATCGGAACCGCGTCGTTGATACATGGCGGGTAATAGCACTCGCAGTCGTCGTGCTCGGACACTGGCTGTCCGCCTCTGTCTGGATCCAGTCCGACGGTGATGTGATCGTCATGAACACGCTCGAGTGGATTCCCTATGCAGGCTGGTTCACATGGGTGGTCCAGGTAATGCCCATCTTCTTCTTCGTCGGTGGATACGCCAATGCAAGAGCACTCGATCGGAAACGGACCAATCGGAGAACATGGATCGTCAGCCGTTTTCGGCGACTGTTCACGCCTGCCGTTCCATTGATCCTCACCTGGACAGTCCTTGCGTTGGTTCTTTCATCGTTCATCGACGCTGACCTTGTCTATGCGGGCGTGCTCAACGCAACGATCCCCGTCTGGTTCCTGGCCGTGTACCTCGTTCTGATCGCGATTGCGCCAGTCACCTACGCGTGGTGGAAGCGATCGGGATGGATGTCGGTCGCGACACTTGGCGGGATAGCACTCCTCATCGATGTCGCGTATATCGGATTCGACGTGCCGGGCGTGGGTTGGATCAACTATCTGTTCGTGTGGTCCTTCGTCCACCAGCTCGGGTATGCGTGGGCAACGGCTGACAGCTCCCGGAGGCCCATCACGGCACGGTTCGGACTCAGCATTGCGACACTCGCACTCGCGACGCTCGTTGTGCTCACAACATTGGGTTGGTACCCAGTCGCAATGGTGACGATTCCCGGCGGGGGGCCAAACAACATCACGCCGCCCAATATGGCCGTGGGAATCCTGGCACTCGTGCAGATCGGCATCATCCTCGCGAGCAGCAGTGTTGTTGGACGATCTGCGTCTCGACCGAAGGCGTGGCGATGGATCGTGGCGATCTCCGGTCTCATGATGACGATCTACCTCTGGCACCTCACGTCACTCTCGTTGATCACAGCGGCGGGCATCTTCGCGTTCGACGGAGTGTTCTTCTCCATCGAACCGGGAACCGCACTGTGGTGGATAACAAGACCGCTATTCGATCTTGTGCTCGCAGCCGGACTGGCGATTCTGATCGCGATCTTTGGACGGTTCGAGATCGATATCAATACATCGTTTCGACCGATGTCGCGCAGGTTCGTCACAATTGGGCTGGTGACCACGATCGTTGCCCTCACTGGAACGGCATTTGCTGGCATCGTAACGCGGGAGGGAACGATCAACTGGTGGATACCCATAACCGCCATCGTTGCCGCAGGACTCATCGGGGCGTATCGCGCTAGCTGGAGTCGAGACCGCTGATTGCATCGAACCCAGGACCCTCGGGTCGTTCGAGCTGGTCAAATGTGCAGTCGGTGGGGTCCTTGTCAGGACGCCAACGCTCAAACCGGGTGGCGTGGCGGAATCGGTCGCCGGTTAGCTGGTCATAAGAGATCTCAACCACAACACCCGGCTCAACCGGCACCCAGGAGAGGTCCTTACCTGCCGACCATCGACTCTCACCACCGGGCGACCGCACATCGTCGCCAAACGAAGCTGAGTCGCGTAACGCTTCGAAGCGTGCGAGCAGCTCGATGCGGTCATGATTCGTGAACCCCGAGCAGTGGCCGATGAAGGCAAGGGATCCATTCGGTGCGTACAGACCCAACAGCAGTGAACCGATCTTGTCGCCGTCCTTGTGCACCCGATACCCGCCAACAACACAGTCGACGGATCGGCGGTGTTTGATCTTGATCATCTCCCGCTTGCCCTCGACGTACACACCGTCGAGCTGCTTGGCCACGATCCCGTCGCACCCAGCGGCCTCGAACTCGTCGAACCAGCGTTTCCCGAGGTCGACGTCAGTCGTCGACGGTGTGAGCCTCCACGCGCCGTCCACATCGGCCATAAGCAACTCCAACCGCTCCCGGCGCTGCGCAAACGGCGATGTCCGCAGGTCCTCACCGCGATCTGCGAGCAAGTCGAAGGCGATCAACGTGGCAGGGATCTCTTCGGACAGCTTCTCGATACGGCTCTCGGCCGGATGGATCCGAGCCTGGAGCATGTCGAATGCCAGCCGGTCCTGTTCCACAACCAGCACTTCGCCGTCGACGACACAACCCGGGGGCAGG
The DNA here is from genome assembly GCA_023336875.1 of Actinomycetes bacterium. Classification (GTDB taxonomy): domain Bacteria; phylum Actinomycetota; class Acidimicrobiia; order Spongiisociales; family UBA5794; genus B3-G11. Next base: position 6,398 of record JAMBLH010000108.1, on the reverse strand, counting down.
CTCTCGACCACCGACACGAGCTCAGGAAAGTAGCGAAGAAGCGGTTTCTGCTTTCTCGAGTCGATACGCGGACCACCATCGTTCGCCACAACCGACCGGAACCCATCCCACTTCGGCTCATACGCCCAATCACCAACCGGCCAGGTGGTTCGCACCTTGGCCTCCATGGGAACAATCGGCAGATCGAACGGAACAGTGAGCATGGACTGAGACGGTAGACGGCAATACGGCGAGCGCAAACGGGTTGACGAGTTCAAGGTGCGGAGAGAAGTGGGCAGCGGCAGCGCGCTGATGGGGTCCCCCACTCGTGAGCGCGCCTCTCCATGTGCTGTACCGTAAGGTGACGAAACGAATGCGTTCGAGTATCGGAGTATGCCGTGGAGACTGATCAAGAGAGTGCCGAACGCTACGAGCGGGAACGCAAGGAAGCCAACGAGCGGGCAGAACGTGAGCGCAAAGAAGAGCGCAAGAGGGCCGACATCAGACGCACGGATGCACGAGAGCGCCACGACCAGGAGCGAGACAACGACTAGCTTCCGCTGAACAATTCCTCACTCCAGACGGGATGGTTCTTTTTGGGCAGTACTGAATCGGCCTACGACCCGCTCGATGGTGGCTTGCCACCAGGGTGAGACAGGTCAGCACCGTCTGCCGTCTACCGTATTGTCATGACCACGCTCATCACCATCCAACCTCCTGAAGGCAATCCGTACGACCTCGCGATCGATGGCACCGAGTTCGTCGATCCGGACGACCGTGCAACTGAAGGAATCGATACTGCGCACCTCTGGGCGCTTCCTGGCCTTGCGGACGCACATGCGCATCTCACCATGACGGCGCTCGACGATATCGCGGGTACGTCAGAGGAGACGATGAAAGCCAACATCCCTGCTACAGCGTGGGCGCACGTCGAGCGAGGCATTCTCGTCATCCTCGACAAGGGTGGCAACACCGATGTAACGCTGCTCTCGCTTGACCACGACGCCGACCTCCGGCCCCACGTCGAGGTCGCTGGCGCGATGATCCATCCAGATGGTGGCTACATGAAGGGATACGGCGTCGAGGTAGAGCCAGAGGATCTCGTTGAACACGTTCGTTCGACCGCTGCGACAAGAGGAGGCTGGGTCAAGATTGTCGCCGACTGGCCCCGCAGGGGCACCGGACCCGCGACCAATTATCCACTTGATGCGCTCACGGAAGCGGTTGTCGTTGCGCATGAAGCCGCGGCAAGGGTCGCGGTGCACACGATGGCCCATGCAGCTTCCGAGGCCGTGGCTGCAGGAGTCGACTCAATTGAGCACGGACCATTTCTGACCGAGGAAGATCTCAGGCTGCTCGCAGCAAGAGGTGGTGCCTGGGTACCGACCATAGGAAATCAGACGTACTGGGTGAATGCCCTCGGAGAGGAGTCATCAGGCGGGAGACTCTTTGCGGCTGGTCTCGACCAGATAACGGCGAATCTTCCTCTTGCAGAGGAAATTGGCCTCACGGTGCTTGCAGGAAGTGACCTTGCGATTCCCCATGGCCAGATCGCGACCGAGGCGAAGCTGCTCAGGGACCACGGCCTCTCGGACAGGGCGGCGACAATCGCCACCTCTACAGCGGCGTTCGACTACGTCGGGAGAACAGAGCGTCTCGGGCCAGGAGACACAGCCGATGTCGTGTTTTTCCCAGAAAATCCGTATGAAGACGTCACCACGCTTGATCGACCGGAACTGATCATCCACAGAGGCAGAGTGATTGACTAGTCACTTCGTGAAATTGGGACTAGGCAGACGCTCCAGTTTGGTATACGATGCCCAAGATCCATGAAAGACGCACGCCGTTTCTAGTCGCCTAAGGGCACGGAATCGGTAACGGGAACCCACAAGCTTCCTTGAGCGTCTCATAGATACCCAGAAGCCAAAAATGGCCCTCCTCTGGCGGCACCCGTGAGACAATCACACAGCTGCACAAGGAACCAGGACTATGTGAAGGAATTCACAATATGACAGCACGAATCGCACTTTCACCTACAGAAGTAGGCGACAGCCTCACCACATATCTTGGTGACATCGCCAACCATGAACTCCTGACCGCAGACGACGAAGTCGACCTCGCTCAGGCGATCGAATCCGGCCGCGAGGCCGAGGAGAAGCTCGAAGCCGGAGGCGTCAGGGGTGCCGCGAAGGTCAAGCTCCAACGCACCGCTCGCAAGGGCAAGGAAGCAAAGGACCGCTTCGCCCAGGCGAACCTGCGTCTCGTCGTCTCCCAGGCCAAGCGATACCGAAGCCAGTACGGCATCGAGTTCGTTGACCTCATCCAGGAGGGCAACCTCGGCCTGATCCGTGCGGTCGAGAAGTTCGATTGGCGCAAGGGTTTCAAGTTCTCGACGTACGCCACGTGGTGGATCCGTCAGGCAATGCAGCGCGCTGTTGCAGAGAAGTCTCGCACAGTTCGTCTCCCGAACTCGCTGCACGACACGCTCCTCACCCTCAACGGGACAAGGAACCGTCTGCTCTCAGAACTCGGTCGTGAGCCAAGTTCGCAGGAGCTCTCCGACGAATCAGGGCTGAAGCTCGATCAGGTTCTTGAAGCGCAACTTGTTGCAGACTCTGTGTCTCTTGAGGCTCCTGTGGGCGAGGACGGCGCGGTGCTCGGCGATTTCGTTGCACACGACGATGAGGACGATCCTGTGGCCGAGTCAGAGCGTGTCTCGACCATTGACGCACTGCGAGAGGCGATCGACCGTCTCCCCCAGCGTGAGGCCTACATCCTCTCGAAGCGAGTTGGCTTCGAAGATGGCCTGCCACGCACCCATGAGGAGATCGGCAAGCACCTCGAACTCGGCCCAACAAGGGTCCGTTCACTGGAGAAACAGGCGCTCTCCCGTCTCCGTCACCCCGCTTTCGGCCTCCGCCAGGAAGCCGACTTCTAGAGAGCACTCAACCCAGGGTTCGCGAGCCGGTATATGCCGCAGCCAGCCCGAAGAACGATCAAGACCGCTCCTTTGGGGGCGGTCTTGTTGTTGTTGCGTCGCCGTTACAATCTTGAGCGTTCGCTCAAGAATTGAGGCCTAGAATGTCACCGAAGAAGCAAGAGAGGCGCGTAGCGATCGTTGATGGCCTTCGCACGCCTTTTGCCAAGTCAGGGACCGTGTTCCGAGATGAGTCGACTCTCGACCTCGCGAACTCTGTCGTTGCCGAGCTTGTCGCCCGTACGGGAATCGATACGGCAACCGTCGACCAGATCATCTACGGAACGGTCGTCGCCGATATCGCCGCCCCCAACATCGCTCGCGAGATCGTGCTCGCAGGCCCTTTCCCCCAGACCGTCGATGCGTTCTCCGTATCAAGGGCGTGTGCAACGTCAACCCAGTCGTTCGTGAGCGGCTCCCAGTCGATCCTCCTCGGAGACGCAGACATCGTCATTGCGGGTGGGGCCGACTCGTTGTCGAGACCACCGATCACGTACTCGGACCGCTTCGTCGAGATCCTTATGGAGGCCAACGCGGCCAAGGACATGCCCTCCAAGGTGAAGGCATTCTCCAAGGTGCGCCCAAAAGACCTTGCGCCAAACCCACCAGCGATCGCTGAACGCTCAACGGGCAAAACGATGGGCCACAGCGCTGAGGACATGGCCAAGGAGAATGGCATTGCTCGAGAAGCTCAGGATGAATTCGCCGTTCGGTCTCATGCCAAAGCGATCGAGGCATGGGAGGCAGGCATCTTCGATCAGGAGGTGATGCCGTACCCGTTGGCACCGAAGTACACCGAGACGGTCGAGCAGGACAACATCCCGCGCACGGACTCCACGGCCGAGAAGCTCGCAGGGCTGAGACCCGTCTTCGACAAGAAGTATGGCTCCGTCACCGCAGCGAACGCCTCCCCGCTCACTGATGGTGCATCTGCTCTGGTGCTCATGGACGAATCTGTTGCGAAGGCTCTCGGCTACGAGCCCAAGGCCTATCTGAGGTCATACGCCTTCGCCGCAATCGATCCGAACTGGCAACTTCTCATGGGACCTGCATTCGCGGCTCCGCTGGCCCTCGACAAGGCCGGCATGACACTCGATGATATCGACGTCATAGACATGCACGAGGCATTCGCCGCTCAGATCCTGTCGAACGTTCAGGCCTTCGAATCCGATGCGTTCGCTCAGAAGTATCTCGGGAGGGACAAAGCAATAGGTGCGATAGACATGGACAAGTTCAACCTCTACGGAGGGTCCATCTCGATCGGCCACCCTTTCGCAGCCACTGGAGCCCGCCAGATAATGACGATGGCAAACGAGCTCGAACGACGAGGCGGAGGAACCGCACTCGTCACACAGTGTGCAGCGGGCGGTCTCGGTGCAGCCGTCATCTTGGAGAGGTAGCCAATGACCTACAAGAATTTCCAATTCGACCTCAACAACGACGGTATCGCAACAGTTCTCATCGACCGGGGCGATGAATCCATGAACACACTCGGTGAGGCTCTCCTCACGGAGCTCGTCGAGGTGGTCGACCGACTGGAACAGGATGACGTCAACGCCGTGGTGATCGGCTCCGCAAAGAGTGACTTCCTCGCGGGAGCCGATATCCGGATGTTCGCGCAGATGACTACGGCTGATCAGGCGGTCGAGGCTTTGACCTTTCTCCATGACGTGTACAACCGGATTGAGGACCTCCACAAGGAACAAGGCAAGCCTGTCGTTGCAGCCATTCACGGTGCGTGCCTCGGCGGAGGCCTTGAGCTCGCGTTGACCTGCTCTTCGCGTATCTGCTCGACGGGCCAGAAGACCCACCTCGGGCAGCCAGAGGTCCAGCTCGGACTCATCCCCGGAGGCGGCGGCACACAGCGACTGCCCGAACTCATCGGTCTTGGTGCAGGCCTCGAGATGATCATGGGCGGAAAGCCCGTAAGGCCCTACAAGGCAAAGAAGCTCGGACTGGTTGATGAGACAGTGCCTGCCGAGTTGCTCCTCCAGATCGCACAACAGCGCGCGACGGACCTGATCGACGCGACGTCGGACGAGCAACGTGTTGGTCTTGATATGTCCACGGACGGGCTTCAGAAGTTCGCCATCGAGAAGAATCCCGCAGGGCGCAAGCTGTTGTGGAAGAAGGCATACGACACGATGATGGCCCAGACGAAGGGCCACTACCCGGCGCCCAAGAGGGCATTCGAGGCAGTCAGGATCGGTGCGGAGCAGGGCAGAGCCGCGGGAACGGCGGCTGAGATCCGTTTCTTCGCAGAACTCGTCATGACTGCCGAATCTGCGGCTCTCCAATCGCTCTTCTTCGCGACAACCGCTCTCAAGAGTGACACAGGAATCGATTCCAACGCATCACCGATCAAGGTCTCACACGTCGCGGTACTAGGTGGCGGCCTCATGGGAGGGGGCATCGCTGCTGTGACGACGCTCGAAGCGAAGAAGAACGTCCGCATCAAGGAGATCGACGCGGCGGGCGTCGGGCGCGGCCTCGCCTACGTTGACAAGGTGGTTCTCAAGCACGCAAAGCGCCGACGGATGTCGCCCTTCGAAGTCGACCAGGTCCTCAACCGGGTCACCGGTTCCTCCACATGGACCGGGTTCGGCAACACTGACGTGGTCATAGAGGCAGTGTTCGAGGATTTGGACCTCAAACGGAGCATTGCCAAGGATGTCGAGGGTGTGATGCGAGAGGACGTGATATTTGCGTCGAACACGTCAACACTTCCCATAACGCTGATCGCAGAGGCTTCCGACCGTCCCGAACAGGTGGTCGGCATGCACTATTTCTCCCCTGTGGAGAAGATGCCTCTCCTTGAGATCATCACAACTGACATGACCGCGGACTGGGTCACCGCAACTGCCGTTCAACTTGGCAAGGACCAGGGGAAAACGGTGATCGTTGTCAACGACGGCACAGGCTTCTACACATCACGGATCCTCGGCCCCTACTCCAACGAAGCGGCATTCCTGCTCGAGGAGGGAGCATCCGTCCAAGCGATCGACATGGCAATGGAGGATTGGGGGTTCGCCGTGGGACCGCTGCTCCTCGCAGATGAGGTGGGGATCGATGTGGGTGCCCATGTCGCGATCATCATGCATGATGCCTTTGGCGACCGGATGAGGGGTCCAGACATGATGAAGGGACTGATCGAGGACGAGCGCAAGGGCCGCAAGAACGGTCGAGGCTTCTACATCTATGACGACGGCACACGTGCCGGCGTTGACCCAACGGTCTATGACGCCCTCGGCGTAGGTCCCCGCGTTCCCGTCTCGAAAAAGGACGTGACTGAGCGGCTCACGCTTGCGTTCATCAACGAAGCAGCGCTCTGCCTCCAGGAAGGCATCCTGCGATCTGCACGCGACGGCGACGTCGGAGCTGTATTCGGACTCGGCTACCCACCATTCAGGGGAGGACCATTCTTCACGGTCGACCAGATGGG
>JAMBLH010000107.1 GCA_023336875.1 Actinomycetes bacterium | reverse complement strand
GAACCGATTCCGACATCGCTTGTCGCCCGTGAACTGGACGTATCCGGGGTGTCAGTCAACCAGATGATCCGCAAACTCGCCACGCGGGGATTCATCACCTACGAGCCCTATCGAGGTGTAACCCTGACCGATACGGGACGGTCCATTGCGCTTTCCACGCTCCGCCGTCGTCGGTTGTGGGGTGTGTTCCTCGTCGAGCAACTCGGTATGAGTCCGAGGCGTGCCGATGACGTGGCCTGCGACCTCGAGCATGTGACACCTGACGACGTTGCGGATCTGCTTTCAGGTTTCCTCGGACACCCCGAATCAGGGCCGACAGGTCGGCTCATACCCTCTGGCGTCAACCGACCAGCAACACCGGCCGCTGAGCCGCTGTCCTCACTCGCTGCCGGGACCCATGGCCGCGTGGCCGCAACAGCGTTGTCCGAAGCCCTGGAGAGCTTTGCCGTCGACCAGGGATTCACGAGCGGTGCAAACGTTGAGGTGCTTGGCGTGGGCGCACGCGGTGATCGAATCGTTTCCGTGGATGGTGCCTGCGTTCACCTGGGAGTCGAACTTGCCGATGGGATCCTCGTCGAGGTACGGTCATGACGCCATCATCATCCAAGGGCGATTCGGCACGTGACGCCGTGCCCATCCCTCTCGGGCAACTCCAGATTGGTTCCACTGCGGTTGTCGTCGGCTACAGCGCTGATGTCGCTCTACGTCGATTCGCCGAGATGGGCTTCGTTCCCGGATCGCGGGTGACTGCAATGCGCACAGCACCTCTCGGCGATCCCATCGAGTACGCAGTGATGGGTTCTCGAGTTTCGATCCGGCGTCGTGATGCCGACCTCGTCCTCGTGCGCGAGGTGCCATGATGGCTGGGTGTGACAACTGCGGACCAGGCGAACACTCGACAGACGTCCCTGAGGGCACACTGAGGATTGCCCTCGCAGGGAACCCCAACACGGGAAAGTCCTCGATCTTCAACAGCCTGACGGGTGCCAAACAGCATGTCGGCAATTGGCCGGGGAAGACCGTTGCCAGAGCACACGGCACCTTCCATCACGATGGTCGCGATTATGAGGTCGTCGATCTCCCCGGGATCTACAGCCTCAACGCAGAGTCTCCTGAGGAGATAATCGCTCGCGATTACCTCGTGAGTGGCGAACCAGACGTTGTTGTGATCGTCGTTGACGCGACGAATCTGGAGCGCAACCTCTATCTCGTGGTCCAGATACTCGAGACCGGCGTGCCAGCGATTCTTGATCTGAACATGATGGACGTAGCTGCCTCGCGGGGAATCACCATCGATGTTGACGAGATATCCAAGCTGCTCGGTGTCCCGGTTGTCACGTCCGTTGCACGATCAGCCAAGGGACTCAATGACCTCAAAGACGTGATAGCAGGGGTCGTCGCGTGGCAGGGGACTGTATGACCACGTTCAAGATCGACTATGGGCCTGAGGCCGAAGCAGCGATCGGCCGACTCGAAACCGCGATCGACAACTCGCCAGCGATCGTCGACGAGTTCGACAGTCGGTGGTTGGCCGTTGCCCTCATCGACGAGGATCATGGTCTTGTTGATCCTGTCAGCCGACTGGATGGTGGTGACGATGTACTTGGCCTCCGTGACGAACTGGTGATCGGACTCCGCTCTGAAATGGGTTCGTCGATCGATACGGCGATCGCCGGAGCTCGATTCCAGGCGGCCAACGACATCGTCGGGGCAGTCACGCGGTCGTCGGGGGATGGGAAGAGGACCCGTACCGACAAGATCGACGCGATCGTCACGAACAAGTACCTTGGGATTCCGATATTTCTCGCTGCGATGTGGGCCGTATTCAAGATAACCACCGATGTTGCTGGGGCATTTCTCCGTTGGGTGGATACCGCGATTGCGGGACCGGTCACCCATCTTGTCGAGGGTCTCGTGGAAGCCGTCGGCCTCGGTGGAACCTGGGTGGAGAGCCTGTTGGTCGACGGAGTGATCGCCGGAGTGGGTGCGATATTGGTCTTCGTCCCCGTCCTGTTCACGCTCTACGTTGCCCTCGCCTTCCTTGAGGACAGCGGCTACATGGCGCGGGCTGCTTTCGTCATGGACAGGGCGATGCGAGGCGTTGGGCTCCAGGGAAAGAGCTTCCTGCCGATGCTGGTCGGCTTTGGTTGCAGTGTCCCTGCCATCTATGCGACGCGCACGATCGAGAACGAGCGCGACAGGGTCCTCACCGCTGTACTCGTACCGTTCATGAGTTGCGCGGCGCGTCTGCCTGTGTACGTGATCATGGCTTCGGTCTTCTTTCCGGAGTATGCGAGCCTTGCTGTGTTCGCCATGTACGTTCTCGGGATCGTAGTCGCGATGGTCGTGGGGTTCGTGCTGCGGCGTTCCGTCCTGCCGGTGACGGATCCCCTGCCAGCGATCATGGAGATACCTTCGTACCGTCTTCCCACGTTCCGTTCGATCTGGTTTCACACGTGGACGAGAACTCGTGCGTTCCTCAGGGAGGCCGGTTCTATCATCTTCGTGACGATGGTGGTCGTGTGGCTGCTGATGTCGATTCCGGTGAGCGGGTCAGGTGGCTTTGCGGACACCGACGT
>JAMBLH010000106.1 GCA_023336875.1 Actinomycetes bacterium | reverse complement strand
CTTCTGACCAGCGGTATACCTCACCGTCGTCGTCGCTCAATGTGAGTTCCATCCTCTGGCCACTTGTAAAGGTCAGCATCGTGTCAGTGTCGGTAGCGTTGGTGAGGTCAAATGGCCACACAGCGGGTTCTCCAGCCACAGGACCCAGGTCAACCGTTCGCAGCACAAGACTGTCACTTTCATTCGCGTACACGGGGTCGATGAGCACCACATCTGAGAGGCCGTTTGCGTCGATGGTTCCCTCGACGCCCAGGACATAGTCCGTCCAGAAGAATGGGGCCACGGGTTGGTTTGCGGGCGACATGAGTGCAACGACCAGATCGGGCTCGAGATCAAAGAGTTCCACACTTGGCTCGCCGCACTGAGGGGGATATGACTCCAGCATGGATTCACACAGGTGAGCTTCCGTTGGGTCGATGAACATGAATCCCGAAGCACCCTCGCTTCCAGACGCAGTATCTTCGCCGCCGCACGCCGCCACCACGACAGCCAATGCAGCAACGAGACCAATCAAAAGTGACTTTGGACGCATCTGTGCATTCTAGCGAGACCTCTCCAGGGACTTCGAACTGTGAACTGTGAACTGTCAACTGCACTCAACTGTCAACGGTGAGCTCTTTTCCGCAACTGTCTACTGTGAAGCGTGAGCTTTCCAAGGCTTGAAAGGGACATACCATGTCGCACATCGGTGGATCCGCCTTTGGGAACTGGCTCGAGGAGAACGTGAACCACGCGGAGGTGTATACGGAGAAGGCCGGTGTGGTAGTCGAGGTCGACGGCTCGTCCGAAGCCTTCGGACACAAGATGTTCGGTCCGGTGATATTCGTTGTGAAGACGAAGTCGACTGAAGACAGCACCATCCTCGCGAGAACTGCTGCGCGTGAGAGTGGAGCGATTACCTGGCTTGCGTACACCACCGACGATGCGGTGCTCGATTCCGTGATCGACGCAGCTGTGGAGGCTGGGGTATCCGTTGCGTTCAACCTGACGGGTGGGCTGTTCGTCAACCAGTCAGCGGCCTATTCAGACTTCCACGTCACAGGAGGAAATGCAGCAGGCAACGCGTCCTTGACTGATCCGGCATTCGTGGCGCGGAGATTTATCACGGTGGGCATACGCATCGAGCCGTAACGTTTGACGTGAATATGGGCGTATCTCCCTCTCCTCGCAGACTCGTTCGATGCATAGTAGATTGCGCGGTCAGTGCCTGAGAAAAAGTCGCTAGCGGTGAACAACCTCGAAGTCGTCTACAAGGACGTCATCCTTGTCCTTCGTGGCGTGTCCTTGGAAGTTCCTACAGGTGAAATCGTTGCTCTGTTGGGTGCGAACGGTGCAGGGAAGACGACGCTCCTGCGTGGTATTACCGGTCTCCTTGATATCAACGGTGGTGCAATCACCAAGGGCAACGTGACCCTCGATGGAGAGGACATTGGACGCCTCTCGCCTGAACGGGTCGTCGAGGCTGGCGTGAGCCAGTTCCTTGAAGGTCGGCGGGCCCTGGCTGAATTGACCGTCGAGGAGAACCTCATGATCGGCGCGCACACTGAGCACTCAAGCGCGCCATCGAACCTCGAGAGGGTCTACGGACTGTTTCCGATACTCGAGCAACGCCGAAAGGCGACTGCCGGGTATCTGTCGGGCGGCGAGCAGACGATGCTCGCGATCGGCCGCGCGCTGATGTCCGAACCACGCTACCTCCTCCTCGATGAACCGAGCCTTGGACTCGCGCCGCTTCTGGTGGAGCAGATTCGCGATCTCATAATCGAGATCAACGAACAGGGGACGGCCGTGCTATTGGTGGAGCAGAACGCAGTGATGGCGCTGTCCATCTCGAGCCACGGATACGTAATGGAGACCGGCAAGATTGTCATGGACAAGCCGTCGAAGGAGCTTCTCGAGGATGCAGACATTCGAGAGTTCTATCTCGGATTGGTCGACGAGGGTGGCGACGCGACGTCACTTCGTGACGTGAAGCACTATCGCAGAAAGAAGCGTTGGTCAGCATGAGGACGACTCTTCTCAGTGAAGCACTCCCAGACGCCGGTTGGAATGGATCAGGACCGCTCGTCGAGGTTGATGACATCCATCTCTCGTTCGAAGGAGTGAAGGCGATCGACGGAGTCTCATTCGAGGTGTCGAACCATGAACTATTCGCCATCATCGGACCGAATGGTGCGGGGAAGACCTCGATATTCAATTGCCTGTCCGGTGTGTACCGGCCTCAGGAGGGGTCGATCAGGTTCCTTGGGAACAGCATTATCAGCACCAAGCCATGGAAGATCGCCGCAATGGGTATGGCGCGAACGTTCCAGAACATCGAGCTGTTTCCCAACATGACCGTCCTGGACAACCTCATGCTCGGCAGGCATTCCTCGCTCGATTATGGATTTGTGTCTGCGATGGTGAGAGCAGGCAGGGCTGAGCGAAGCGAGACGCAAAATCGCCAAATCGTCGAGGCAATAATCCAGTTCCTTGAACTGGAGCCCGTGCGAAAATCGTATGTTGCCATGCTGCCATACGGCATCCAGAAGCGGGTTGAGCTTGGGCGAGCATTGGCAATGTCACCGAAACTCCTGCTACTCGACGAACCGGCTGCGGGCATGAACACCGAAGAGACGGAGGACATGGCCAGATTCATCATGGATATCAAGCGTGAACTTGGCATCGGCATGATTCTCGTCGAGCACGATATGAGGGTGGTGATGGATCTTGCTGACACTGTGCTTGCCATGGACTTCGGTAAGCCCATAACCATCGGACGGCCACGCGACGTCCAGGAGAACGAAGATGTCATCAACGCTTATCTCGGAAGACCACATGCTGTCGTCGAGACTCAACCAGGGGGGACCGCATGACTGCCAACACACTGCCACGGACCACAGAGGTAGCCACCGTTGCCTTGATGATCCAACAAAGGGCAAACGATACGCCCGACGCTGTCGCCCTGAGGCAGAAATCGCTCGGCATATGGCAGGAGATCACATGGTCTGAGTACTGGAACAAGGTCGAGGCCGTTGCATACGGATTGATCGCACTTGGGGTAGGACCGGGGGACCGCGTAGCAATTCAGTCGGAGAATCGCCCCGAGTGGATCGTTGCGGACGCCGCATGTTCGGCGATTCGTGCGACCTGCATGGGTCTGTACCCGACGAACCCGGCGCCAGAGGTCGAGTATCTCATGGCGGACAGTGGATCCAAGATCTTGATAGCCGAGGATCAGGAGCAGGTGGACAAGGCCCTTGCCGCGATGGACCACCTTCCGGCACTTGAGCGCATCATCTACATCGAGCCAAGAGGAACGAATCGCTATGACGATGAAATCCTGTTGTCATGGGATGAGTTCGTCGAGATGGGGAACGAGCATCGCTCAGCCGACGCCCGCCTGTTGTCTCGAAGAATGGGAGAAGTCGAGCCGGACGATCTCGCCTATCTGATCTACACATCCGGAACCACAGGCCCACCGAAGGGTGCGATGCTGTCTGTTCGAAACGTGGAGTTTGCGTGTTCGCTACTCAACTCATCTGACGGTTTCGTGGACCCAGCGCCCGGTCCCGACGACGACCTCATCTCGTTCCTCCCACTCTGCCACGTATATGAAAAGGCCTTCGGCCACTGGCTCAATGCATCCGCTGGCACCGTCACCAACTTTGGTGAGTCACTTGACACCCTGACGATGGACATGCGCGAGGTGCAACCGACCATTTTTGAGGCGGTCCCTCGCATCTGGGAAAAAATGCATGCTGCGATTCTCCTCAGAGTGGCTTCTGCCTCTCGGTTCAAGAAATTGAACTACTCCATTTGGATGAAGACGGCAGACCGAATCGGGAGGAAACTCGTCGCCAATGGCGGTACTTGGACCTTGAGCGGGCGTATCCAGTACTGGTTTGGATATTTCTTCTTGTTCCGAGCGCTCAAGGAGAGGCTCGGTCTCTCAAGATGTCGGCACGGTATCACGGCTGCTGCACCGATTGCACCTGAGATCATCGAGTTCTTCATGGGAATTGGAGTTCCGGTGTATGAGGCGTATGGCATGACGGAGAATGCGGCCATCGCAACCACCAATCGGCCTGATCGGGTCGTTCTTGGGACGGTAGGGGAGCCATACGATGGCGTGGAGATAAGGCTCGAGGAGTCCACCGGCGAGATTCTTGTCAGACATCCAGGAGTGTTCGTTGGTTACTGGAACAAGCCGGACGCCTCAGCACAGACGATCGACGCCGACCGTTGGCTGCACACCGGGGACGTGGGCGAGTGGGACGGCGAGAATCTGAAGATCGTCGACCGGTTAAAGGACATAATCATCACGGCAGGCGGCAAGAATATCTCGCCGTCGGAGATCGAGAATCTCGTAAAGATGTCGCCGTTTGTTGGTGAGGCGATCGTGATCGGAGACAGACGCAAATATGTCTCAGCACTGATTGCCATTGACTTTGATGCGACCAGCGAGTGGGCCCAGCGAAGGCGGTTGCCACACACCACGTATCGGGACCTGTCAGAAAAGCCTGAGGTGCGAGAGCTCATCCAGAACGTCGTCACCGAGGCGAACGGACGGCTTGCTTCGGTTGAGCAGATCAAGCAGTTTGGCTTCATCACGAAGGAACTCGATCATGAGGACGGAGAGCTGACCGCCACGATGAAGGTGAAGCGATCCGTAATAGCGACCCAGTTCGCTGATGAGATCGAGGCGCTATACCGATGATCAGCGGTGGTCTCGACTTTGGTGTCACGATGGGGGCGTTCTCCATCGAGACGTCGCGATTCCTCCAAGCAGTGGTGGAGGGGATCGCACTTGCTGGGATCTACACGCTGATTGCGATCGGTTTCGTGATCATCTACAAGTCAACTCAGGTCCTCAGCTTCGCCCAGCCGGCGCTTCTGATCATGGGCGCGTATATGGCGTCGTACGTGTCCATCACCCTCGGCTTTGGATTCTGGGTCGGTATTGCAGTCGCTGTTGTTCTTTCGGGGGCCGTTGGCTACCTGACAGAGCGCGCCGTGCTGCGCCCAATGGTTGGCAAGCCAGTGTTCGCGGTGGCGATTCTGACAATCGGTCTCGATATTGCCATTCGCGTCGTCGTCGGTGACCTCATCGGCGTGAGTTCACGGGCGATCGGGACCCCGACGTCGGAGGGGTTCGGTGCCCCGTCGCTTCCGTGGGGCAGCACGCCGGTGCGTATCGGCGACGCTGGCGGCCTTGGTGGCGTAGTCATCCAACCACGTGTCTTTGCCATCGTATTCACAGCGGTCGTCGCGGTCGGTCTGTTGTTGATCTTCTTCAACCGGTCGCGGTGGGGTCTTGCAATGCGTGGGTCTTCCTTCGATCAGGAAGTTGCCCTCGCCCAGGGCGTCAATGTTGGGCGTGTTGCGTCTCTTGCCTGGATCATCGGCGGCTCGCTCGCCGGAGTTGCAGGTGTTCTCGCCGCAACGTCGTTCACGGGTCTCTCACAATCAAGCTTCCTCATCGCGCTCAAGGCGCTTCCGGTGGTGGTGGTTGGAGGTTTGGATTCCATCGGAGGAGCGATCGCTGGTGCCTTGATCATCGGGTTTTCGGAGTCCTTCACATCCTCGTACCAGTCGCAGTATTTTCCGTGGCTCGGAGATAACTTCTCTCAGGTCGTTCCGTATCTGGTCATGGTCATAGTCCTCATATTTCGGCCGTACGGCATTTCTGGCACCAAGGACGTCGAGCGCATATGAGCCATCTCTCGCGGTTCACGAGTTACAAGCATGACAGCGCAATACTGCCAACGACCACTCAACGCGTCTGGTTCGGCATACTTATTCTCACCGGGGCCCTCCTCCCGCTGTACCTCGTATCACTGATCGACGGGCGAAGCTGGCTGATCCTCTTCGCCACGGCATTCGTTGCGGCGATCGGTGCCATCGGTCTCAACATCATCACCGGTTTTGCAGGCCAGGTGTCGCTTGGCCAGGCGTTCTTCATCGGCGTTGGCGCGTATACCGCAACAGCTCTTGGGAGCCCAGCGGTCCTTGGCCCTGACGGAGCGGTCGAGTTGATCGGTTTCGATCTTGGCATGGTGATCTGGCTCCCTGCGGCGGGTCTGGTGGCCGCGCTGGCCGGTGTCATCATCGCGCCGATCGCGTTCCGGCTCGAAGGCCTGTACCTCGCCCTCGTCACGTTGGGCCTGGTGTTCGTCGGTGCCCATGTCTTCAGGAACTGGACGGCGTTGACCGGCGGAGTCGGAAAAGGACGGGAAGCCGCCGAGCTTTCGGTGTTGGGATATCGTTTCGACCTCGACTCGCAGATCCTGGGGTTCAGCATCACACGAGAGCAGCAGATCTACTGGGTGATGCTGGTGATTCTTATCGTGATGGCGGTTCTCGCAAAGAACCTTGTTCGGTCGAAGGACGGACGCGCGTTTGCTGCGATCCGAGACCGTGGTGTAGCAGCCGAGCTGATGGGAGTGAACCAGACCAAGTACAAGACGCTCGCTTTCGCCATCTCGTCGTTTTACGCTGGCATCACCGGCGCGCTTCTATTCACGGTCACGGGATTCATCGAACCGACGAGCTTCAACCTCCTGCTGTCGATCGCGTATATTGCAATGGTCGTGATCGGTGGTCTGGCCTCGATTGCCGGCTCGATCATGGGTGCACTCTTCATAATATTGCTCCCGAAGCTGATCGACCTTCTGTTTCTCGGTGATGTCATCGATGCTGTCATCGGCTGGATTCCTGGCCTCGGCAGCCAGACCGGGGATGCGCCACTCACATCTGCACAGATAGAGCGCATCTTGTTCGGAGTGCTGATCGTCGTTTTCCTGATTGTCGAACCGCTCGGCCTGAACGGGATCTGGATTCGAATTCGCAACTACTGGAAAGCGTTCCCATTCTCATACTGACACACTGTTCATCCATGTGCCATCATGGAGCCAACTCGGCTAGCTCGAGATAGAAGGAGAAAAGTAGATGAATCGAAGATCGATCCGGATCGGCATGCTGATCACCGTCATGGCACTCGTGGCCGCGGCGTGTAGCAACACTGATTCCGAAGACACGACGACAACTGCCGCAACTGCGGCGACCACGACTACAGCAGCAGCAGCGACCACGACAGCAGCGCCAGCGGCAACGACCACCACGGCTGCAGACGCTGGTGGCGAGGTTGCGTTCGACATCGGTGTCACGGCTGAGCCGTGTCCTGAAGGCGATCCCGACCGAGGATGCATCTACCTTGGGATCCTGACCGATCAGTCCGGTCCTTTCCAGGCCGCATCACCTGCGCTGGTGGGTGCACAGCGAGCCTTCTGGGCAGCTGCGAATGCCGCTGGTGGTATCGGCGGCGCATTCGATGTGGCCCTACCAGATGACCTAACCAAGGACACGCAGTACAGCCCAGAGGTGTTTGTACAGAAGTACAACGACATTGCTGGCGAGATTGCCGCTGTCGCACAGAGCCTCGGAACGTCACAGTCGATCGCTGCACTTGACGACATGGCGCGTGATGACACGGTTGCAGCACCAATGACATGGTGGTCCGGATGGGCGTTTGATGAAAACGACCTGGGCTTGGTCATCGAGTTCGGTACGAACTACTGCTTTGAGGCGATGAACGCCTTCGACTGGTCGATGCAAGCCGTTCCGGAGGCAGGCCGTCCCACACCGACACGCGTCGGCATCATGGCGTTCCCTGGTGACTACGGCGCGGACTATTCGGCGGGCGTCAAAGCCGCAGCTGAAGCAAACGGCGTCGATGTGGCATGGGAAGCAGTGATCATTCCGATCTCTGCAGGTGGAGACGAGACTCAGGCCGAGGCGATCCAAACGCTTCTTGCCGATCCCGTTGATATCGTCTACCTCGTGACAGGGCCATCAGAGACCGGAGCCATCGTTGGTGGTGCCGCCGCCCAGGGTGCCACGAACTTGTTCATCGGTGCAGCACCGAGCTGGAACGTTGCTCTTTTGGGTTCGGCCGCTGCCCCGGCTTTCGAGGCAGGGTTGTTTTTCCAGTCAGCGTTCGTTGGACCGTGGGCATATGACTCACCAGGCCATGAGGCGATGCGCCAAACGTTGGCGGCAGTGGGTATCACGGACGAGACCGCCAATGACTTCTTTGTCTCTGGCTGGGTCTCGCAGTATGGGTTGAAAGGTGCTCTCGACCAGGCGTATGCCAGTGGCGACTTGACCAAGTCTGGCATTGCTTCGGCAGCCCGCTCCCTTGCGAACGTCAGCTATGACGGCATGCTTGCCGAGCGGAGCTTTGGTGGGGATCCGAACTCGCAGTTCCCCCGCATGTCATTGGTCGGCGCTGTGGACGTGACACAGCCAACAGGTATCTCGGTTGTACAGGACTTCTTTGTGGGTCCAACATCCGAGGCGCTTGATTTCACGGCGGCGTGCGCTGGCTGATTGAGAACCGACAATCGATATCGGAGGGGGCGGCTTCGGCCGCCTCCTCCCGCGCCGTGGTGCCGTCCTGTCGCCGATGGAGGGCGTGCAGTTACGTGCTCGTGGAAGAACTCCACCAGGTCTCTTGTCAGCGGATCGGACCTGCCGAACTCGCGATAGGTGCTGACATGGATAGACTTCCGATACAGAGCCTCCGGTCGCAGGCGCCAAGTGAGTGCCCGATCCGGTCACACGATGTCTCTGTCCACAGACTGCGTCAAGGCCGATTCCAGTGATTGCTGGGTCGACTACGCGCAAGATCATGACCCGAGGAAGGATCGCACGAGTGAGAACACCCCTGAGCCTCGCCTCCGCATCGCTTGCTCTCGCGCTGCTCGCGTCAGCGTGTGGAGGCGCGTCTCCCTCCTCGACCAGCACGATGCCGGACGCGTCGACGACGTCCATTCCAGACGAATCGACGACGAGTCAAGCTGGTGGCACGCTGGACAGCCTCCCTGCCAGAACCGGCGTCGATCCGCAAACGAAGACACTCACGATCGGACTCCTGGCTGACCAAACCGGACTGTTCTCTCCACTCATATCTGACGTGGTAGCTGCGCAAACTGTCTACTGGGATGCCCTCAACGCCGCCGGTGGGATTGACGGATGGACGGTGGAGTATCTCGTTCAGGACACCGCCTCGAACACGGGTCAGCATCTCGAAAAGTATGACGAGATCCGCGACCAGATCTTGGCAATCAGCATTTCGACGGGATCGAACGCGAATCTCGCAGCCCTCGAACTCTACAAACAGGATTCGATGCTCGTATTTCCGCTGAGCTGGTACTCGGGATGGGCCTTCCCGAGGCTTGACGGTCGAGTGATGCTCGAGCAGAACACGAACTATTGCATTGAGGCCATGAACATACTCGACTTCGTAAATGACATGGAGGGACAGAGGATTGCGCTCGCGACGTTCGATGATGCCTATGGTCAGGACGCTGCCGCCGGAGTCAAACAAGCGATTGATTTCTACGGCATGGATCTTGTGTACGACGGTACCGGGGCAGTGGTGCCCGGCAAGGATCTCACTCCTGTAATCCAGGAGATCGTGAATTCTGCAGCGGACTGGACGTTTCTTGCCACGAACCCGTCACTTGGGGCCGAGATCCTCGCGGGAGCCGCCCGCTCGGGACACAAAGGCATGTTCACAGGCTCGGTCCCGAGCTACGATTTCAAGCTTCTTGACCAGCCGGTTTCTGAACTCTATGGAATGGTGTACTACCAGTCCGCCTACAACGTTGGGTGGGGAGAGAACACTCCGGGAAACAACGTGATGATGACGGCAGTCTCAGGAGCTTTCCCTGATCGTCGTCCGAGTGATGGTTACATCACTGGCTGGAATGGTGCCGTGTTGATGCATCGGGTGCTCCAGATCGCCATAGAAGGTGAGGATCTCACGCGCGAAGGTGTCGTCGCTGCAGCGAACTCGATCAACGAGGTTGATTTTGGCGGATCTGCACCGAGTCAGAGCTATTCAGGATCGCCGGACGAGTACGTGCAGCGAGCGCTCGCGATCTACAAACCAGATCCAGGACTTTATGCTGCCGCCGGAGGATCCGATCAGAAGCTGTCACAGGGAGACGGAACCACAGGCTCGATACTCGTGAAGAGCTTCTTCGTCGGTGAGATGGCTGAGGAGTACCAATTCGCACGCCCGTGCTTCGAGGGCTAGAAGATCGCAGTTGCTTGATTCGGACTAACACGGTACCTGTGAAGGGTTCCCTGTTCTACCGTTTCCCCTCGTACATCGACACCTCCACCGATTCATCGGTAACGTCGTCGAGGACGTACTCCTCGGCCGCAGCGTAGGCGTCTGCATTGAGCGATACCTCAATCGTGTCCTGTCTCCCCGCGTCCGTCACGTTCGGCCTGTGATCTTCCATGCAGCTGGCAGTGCGATTCCAGCCAGGATGATCTTGATGAGGTCGAACGCGATGAAGGGCATGAACCCAATGGCGAGAGCTGCTCCGATCGTGTCTACCGATGAAACCGAATACATCAGCCACGGGATCCCGAAGCCATAGATGACGAGATTGCCGACGAGGAATGCTGGTATCGCCGTGCGCACCGTGCGATCCCTGCCGCGCTCTGCAAGAGCGCCGACGACCCATGCAGCAACGACGAATCCGAAGAGATACCCGAAGGTGGCGCCGGTCGCTGCCTCCCAACCTCCGGACTGCTGTGCGAACACGGGCAGTCCGACGGCGCCCATGAGCCAATAGATCATCTGGCTTCCTGCACCCGCCTTTGATCCGAGGGCGGCCCCGGCCAGGAGCACAGCAAAGGTCTGTCCTGTCACAGGGACTGGGGTTCCGGGGATGTGGAACCGGATCTGCGCTGCGAGTGCGGTGAGCAGCGCGAAGCCGACCATCAGGAGCACCGAATTCACTGCGGTTCTAGGGATGAACACGTTCGCGATCGTCCGGTTTAGATATGTTGTGTGCACGCTTGCCTCCGGCTTCGTTGGGACAGATTCTGGTACAGCCAGTGTTGGTACATGTCGATGCATAGCACCATGAGACCGATGAGGCTCCTTCTCCGATTCGCCATTCTGGGCGCGCTTGTGATTGCGTGGGCGTCTCCAGCGACCGCTGTTGTGCGCTCGGAGAACTCGATCCCGAACGCGGCACGACAACCTGTCTACCACCGATCCCAGTCGGCAGCGACTGAGATCGGTGAATTGCGCATTCCCGCTATCGGCCTCGATGAAACGGTCAGGTCGGGCGTTGCTATGTCGGTGATCGACCAGGGTGTTGCCCATTGGGCTGGCACGTCCACCCCCGGTGGTTCGGGAAACGTGGTACTTGCCGGCCATCGGTCCACAAAGACCCGACCCTTCGAAGACCTCGACCTACTTCGTAGGGGTGACCTCATCTATATGGCGGACCTGGACGGCTCCGAGATCATGTACACAGTGACGGATTCCTACATAGTTGACCCCACCGATCTGTGGATCACATATGACAGCCCCGAGGCCTCGCTGACGATGTTCGCCTGCCACCCGAAGGGCTCAGCCCGCTACCGCATAGTGGTAACAGCCGAACCGGTGGCAGATCTCTGGATGGGATAGGCGGCCCTGCGGGCCGCCGACCGCTTCGCTTTCCGACATATGACCGCTCCCGCTCTACGACACACGACCACTTCGCTTGCCGATGATCGGCTCATGTCGTATGTCGTGTGTCGTGTGTCGTGTTCCGTATGTCAGATGTCGCTGCCGCATCTCTGATGCGGCGGTAGGCTTCCCGGATGGATCAGTATCTTGAGGTTGAGAGCGACGCCCCGGTGGCTCCGGACGTGCCGGCAGCCGTGCAGCCCCCTGCGTCCTACCCCAAGTGGCCCTGGATACTTGCTTCCGTTCTGATCGCGATCGGGATTGCCATCGCGATCGCGTGGCCAATCACTGTGCCGTACTACACGCTGAGCCCTGGTCCGGTGTACGACACGTCAGATTTTATCGAAGTCGAGAATGGGTACCTCTCCCAACAGGGCGAATTGCTCTTTCTCACGGTATCGCTCAAGGAAGCGAACATTTTTGAGTACGCCGCAGGAAGTATCGATGAGCGCGTCACAGTCAGTGCCCGCGAGAATGTCAGGCCGACAGGAGTGTCCTCCGATGATCTGCGGCGTGAGGCTCTCGACGCCATGGAACAGTCGAAACAGGACGCAACCTTCGTCGCGTTGACCACATTGGGCTATGAGGTCACGTTCATAGGCACGGGCGCCCTCGTTATCGAAACCGTCCCTGATGCTGCTGCGGATGGTGTGCTTCTGGCCGGTGACATCATCATCGAGATGGATGGCCAAACCGTGGCCTTTCGCAGCGACATCATCGATCAACTCGGTGACTTCGACGTTGGAGATGACGTGACGTTCGTGATCGAAAGGCCGGTTGAAGATTCAGCCGATGAGTTCACCCAGGAGGACGTCGGTCTGGTGCTCGGTCCCCACAGCGATGACCCTACGAAGCCAATGATCGGCATTCTGCTCGGCAACAGCGAGCCGATCATCGAGTTCCCTGTCGAAGTGGTCATCGACTCCCAGAACATCGGCGGGCCCTCAGCCGGATTGATGTTCACACTCCAGATCATGGACCAGCTCACCGAGGACGAACTCACGAAGGGTCATCGCATCGCGGGAACGGGCACAATCCGCAGAGATGGCACTGTCGGTGCAATCGGTGGAATTCGACAGAAGGTATACGGTGCCATTGGTTCAGGTGCCACAGCGGTCCTGACTCCCGCCTCGAACTATGAGGACGCCCTCGAGGCTGCTGGGGACAAGATCGTCGTTGTTCGGGTCGAAGACGTCGATGATGCGCTCGCCTACTTGGAAACTCTCGAGTAGTAATCCGCGGACACTGACATACAGGCAGGTACGCTGCCGCGTATGGCCGATGATGTGACTCCAACCGACGTCAGGGCGCGTCAATTTGATGCTGTGCGCCGGGGCTATGACCGAGCCCAGGTCGATGAGTACCTCTCCTATCTTGCGCAGGAGATCGAACGCCTGCGGCGCGAACTTGACAACCGCAGAACGAAGGAACTGAGCGTGGGTCTCGATGATCCTGCAGCTCTGGCACTTGAGCTCGGAACCATTGGCGGCGAGGTCGCAGCGATTCTTGAAGCTGCGAGAGCGTCGGCGGACGGCATGCGTAGCCGAGCTGCAGCCGATGTCGCCGAATGGCGAACCTCTGCTGAAAGTGAGACTCAAGCTCTCTCATCCGACGCCAGCGAGCAATCCCAGTCGATGAGAGCTGCTGCATGGAATGAGGGTTCTTCGATGTTGTCCTCTTCAGTTGCTGAAGCCAAGGCGCTTGTCGATTCGGCAAGGGAGGACGCGTTGTTCATCCGAGCTGAGGCGGAGCGCGAAGCGATCCGCCTGACCGGAGATGCAAAGCGCGATCGGGAGGAACTCATTCGCGGCGCCCGTCTCGAAACCGAGGAGATGATCGAGAGTGCTCGTGGGGAGAGCAACGGCATGCTTGCGGCCGCAAGCCAACAGGCTGAACAGGCACAGGAACGAGCAAGGGCGCTCGAGGATCGACGCTCGGAACTGCTCTCCGAGCTCGAATCGACGCGTGCTTCAATAGGCCTCCTCGAAGAGGAGATCGACTCGAGGAAACAGGAGCTTGAGGAGCCTGAGCTTATAGTCGAGCCTCAGGCGGTTTCCCCAACGCATCACGGATCTGACAGCGGTTCGGTGCGCATTGTGGCCCCTTCGAGATCCAGGACGCTGAGACCAGTTGACGCAGAAGAACTCGTGGCGGATGTCGTCGCTCTCCGGTCAGGCATGGCCGTCGCAACCGATACCGAGATCTCAGATTCGTCTGAGCCCGAACCGCTTGAGCCCGACCCGCCCGAGCCCGATCCACCCGAGTTGGCAACTGTGGAGACGGTCGCGGTGATTGCGCCGCCACCGATTCCAACTGTGGAGAATGCGCGATTGGAGGACACAGACGTCGAAACCGACGAGGAACAGCCGGCAACAGGCAATACGTCCGGATCGACTCTGGACACAGATGACATCGGATCATTGTTTGCGAGCCTGCGTGAGACCACTGAAGAGACTCCCGCAGAGGATGTCAAGCCCGCTGCTCGCGAGGAACGGACAGTCACAGAACCCGATTCGCCCAGCGCGGATCCCGAGCCGGTAGCCGATAGCGAGGATCCCGAGGATCTCGATGCGGCGCTCATACCTCTCCAGAACGCAGCTCTCAAGGAGATCAAGCGCACGCTTGTGGACCTCCAGAATGACGCCCTTGAGCATCTTCGAACCGACACGGACTGGACACCGAAGAAGAGCTTCACAAACAAGTTCAAGGCGCCCTTCAACGACCTGGCGTTGGGGATAACAGAGTCGAGGGATGACGCCGGTGCGGCGAAAGAGTTCTCAGACGACCTCAACGAGGCTGTTGTGGGAGCGATCATGAGAACACGAGAATCCGGTGCAGGTGATCGTGAGATCGCCTCATCCGTCTCGCGAGTGTTCCGCATGTGGCGAGCGGATGAGTCAGAGCGTCGCGTCGTTGATGCAGCCCTCGAGCTCAGCTCGCTCCGCTAGCGCCGCTGCGAACGACTCATTGTCCTACTGACCAGCAACCTGCCGTAGACTCGCAAAGGTGATCAACCGAGAACCCGCTACTTACCGCAAGCCGTCGCGCTTCCGCCGCTTCGCAATGGTGGGAGTCATGGCGGCCTTCTTTCTGATACTCACGGCTCGCTGGGTTGCAACTCTGTGGACCGACTACCTGTGGTACGACTCGCTTGGAGCAGCCGGCGTGTGGACGACGCTCACATTCACGAAGGTGTGGCTTGTGATCGGTGCGATGCTCATCGCGTTCGCGGTGATCTGGATCAACCTGTTCGTTGTCGACAAGATCTCGCGGCGGACATTCGTGTTTGCGGAGTCACCCGACGAGGAACTCCTGGAGCGGTACCACGAGTGGATCACGCCCCGTGCCGGCTTTGTTCGCTTCGTGTTCTCTGCGTTCTTTGCGACCCTCATAGGTCTCGGCGCCGCAGCATGGTGGCAGGATTGGCTGCAATGGCGAAACGGCGTTGCGTTTGGAATCGTCGATCCCATCTTCCAGAACGATATCTCTCGGTATGTATTCGCTCTTCCGTTCTATCGCGATGTGTATGGTTGGCTTTTCCAGCTTCTGCTGATCACGACCCTTGTCGTCGTTGCTGCCCACTATCTCAACGGCGGCATCAAGATCGGTACCCCAGGTCAACGCACGTCTGACGGCGTCAAGGCCCATATCTCGATCCTTGTCGCCGCAATAGCGCTCCTCAAGGCTGTCGGCTACATGTTCGATAAGTGGGAGCTTCTGTATTCGGGACGCGGAGCCGTGTTCGGTGCGTCCTTCACCGATGTGAATGCACAGGTGCCAGCCCTCAACCTCCTGATATTTATCTCGATCATTTCTGCGATCATCCTCCTGGTCAACGTTTGGTTCAAGGGATGGGCCCTACCTGCCGTGGCTGTTGGCATATGGCTTGTTACCTCCATCGTTGTTGGCGGCATCTACCCAGCGCTGGTTCAGCGGTTCTCCGTTGAGCCAAACGAGCTCACGAAGGAACTTCCCTACGTCCAACACAACCTCGACTTCACCCGCCTCGGATACGAACTTGATGATGTTGACGTCAGACCCTTCGAGGCCTCACTGGTACTCACCGCGGAGACGATTGAGCAGAACAGGCCGACGGTCAACAACATCAGGCTCTGGGACCCGGGCGTACTCTCCGAGACGTATCCGGAGCTCCAGAACATCAAGACCTATTACAACTTTGCTGATGTCGACGTTGATCGGTATGTGATCAACGGTGAGCTGACGCAGGTCATGACCGCAGCCCGTGGTCTCGATGAGCTGAGCATCCCCGGCGGAGGCTGGGTGAATGAGAGGCTTGTGTATACGCACGGTCTTGGTGTGGTGCTCAGCCCCGCCAACGATGTAACGACCGATGGCCTCCCTGATTTCTTGCTCGCGGATATTCCCCCTGTGAACAGCTCCGGCGATCCGAGCCTCGATGTCGAGCAGCCGCGGATCTATTTCTCGGATGACTCGCACAGCGACTTCTTGATCGCCAATTCTCGAGAAGGCGAAGTTGACATCCCTCAGAGCGGTGAAACCTCTGAATCGACATCCGTCGTGCACTATGACGGTGAAGGCGGCGTGGAGGTTGGTGGATTCTTCAGCCGCTTCGCGTGGGCGCTCAGGTTCGGAGATCTCAACACGCTGATTTCGAGCCAGGTTGAGAGCAGCAGCAAGGTGATGATCGCCCGAAACATTGAGAATCGCATCTCTCGCATGGCACCGTTCCTGCGTTCAGATGCCGACCCCTACATGGTCACGGTCAACGGTCGTCTGGTATGGATCATGGACCTCTACACGGTGACTGACAGGTTCCCATACTCTGAGCTGGCGAACACTGCGAGGCTCAACGCAGGCTCGGACCTACCCAGAACGTTCAATTACATTCGGAACTCTGTCAAGGCCGTCGTAGACGCCTACGACGGGACGATCGACATGTACGTGTTCGATCCGGACGATCCGCTTATCCGCACCAATGAGAAGATCTTCCCTGGCATTTTCAAGCCGATCGACGAGTTCCCTGAGGAACTTGTTCCCCACATCCGCTATCCCGAGGATCTGTTCAGGGTCCAGACAGATATCTACACGCTCTATCACATGACAGATCCTGTCGACCTGTACCAGGTAAACGATCCGTGGCAGATTGCCAGGGACCCATCGACGAGTCCGAAGCCGCCGCTCCGAGGGTCGTTCTCGACTGCTCCAATGCTCCCGTACTACCTGTTGATGGAGCTCCCCGAAGAGGATCAGCTCTCATTCCTCCTCATGCAACCGTTCACTCCTGCACAACGTCCGAACATGTCCTCGTTTGTCGTCGCCAAGAGCGGCCCGCTCGAGGAGTACGGGAAGCTGATCTCGTACACCATGCCAGAGGACCGACAGGTCAACGGTCCGGGTCAGGTGGGAGACTTCATAGAGCAGGATCCGAGGGTTTCAGCAGAGTTCACGCTCCTGAGCCAGGAGGGCTCCACCGTTGTCAAGGGCAACCTGCTCGTGGTACCGATCGATGAGTCTCTGCTCTATGTGCAACCGATCTACCTCACGGCAGACACGGGGGGAATCCCGCAGTTCAAGCGAGTCGTTGCATCGTTCGATAGCCAGATCGAGATCGCTGACAGCCTCGATGAGGTGCTCCAACTCCTCTTCGGGTCTCCCAGCGAGGTAGACGATGGCGGCGATGACGGTGATACCGGAGATGGCGGAGACACGACGCCACCAGAGGGCACGGTTCAGGAACAGGTCCAGGAGCTTCTTGCCAGAGCAGAGACAGCCTTTGCCGCGGCAGAGACGGCCCTTGCCGCCGGCGACCTGGGTGAGTACCAGAAGCAGATCGACCTCGCCGCAGGCTACGTTGCCGAGGCCAACCGCATCATCGCCGAAGCCGCCGCCACCATCGCCGCCGACAGCGCCTAACCCGCACTCAGCGAACCCAGGGTTCCAGTGCAACGTTTTCGAGTTCCACGGCCCAGAGAAAGAGAAGAATCCACCATGGCGAGATCGAAGAATCCATGAGTTGGGGCGTGTATTCCGAAGTGGGCAAGTTGCGCACGGTGATGGTGCATCGGCCAGGCCTCGAGCATCGAAGGCTCACACCGACGAACGCACACGAGCTTCTTTTCGACGATGTGATCTGGGTGGAGAAGGCTGAGGAGGAGCATGACGCTTTCACGGACGTCATGCGTGAACACGGCGTTGAGGTGCTCTACTCGATGGAGCTCTTCGCCGAAGCACTCGAGGATGATGACGCGAAGAGATGGGTCCTGCGCCACATGCTCTCCGAGCGCATGATCGGCATTGCCGCGGCCAAACGGGCCAACGAGGTCATTGATGCGTTGTCCACGGTCGAGATCGCCGAATTCCTTGTGAGCGGTGTTGTTCCGCGCGAACTCGGCATTGCTGGTGCGCAACTCTTCTACGAGTCTGTGGACCCAACGTCGTTGACGCTTGCTCCCCATCCAAATTTCATCTTCCAGAGAGATCCCTCTTCCTGGATCTATGGCGGTGTGACGATCAATCCAATGGCCACGCCCGCACGACGGTACGAGTCGATGATGGCTGAGGTCATCTACAGATTCCATCCGCTATTCACCGCGGACGGCCCGGTCAACATCTGGTTCGGTGGCTCGGCTGAGGATTGGGGGAGTGCCCACATCGAGGGTGGGGACATCGAAGTGATCGGCAACGGCGCTGTTGTTGTTGGGTTGAGCGAGAGGACATCACACCAGGCCGTGTCGCTCCTCGCCCGCCGGTTGTTTCAGGCTGGCGCAGCGGACAGAGTGCTCACGATGGCTCTGCCGAAGGAGCGGTCGTTCATGCATCTCGACACGGTCATCACAATGGTGGACCGTGACGCGGTGACCGCGTATCGATCGGTGGTCGACGAGGCGCGTGCGTGGTGCATTCGGCCGGGGGATTCGCCAGACGAGATAGTCGTTGACGAGCGGCCGGAGGGGCTCGTGGCAGCAATGGCAGACGCCCTTGGTCTCGACGAGATGCGCGTCATAGGAACAGGTGGTGACGACCTCGCTGCAGCACGCGAGCAGTGGGATGACGGCAACAACGTCGTAGCATTGGAGCCCGGCGTCGTTATTGCGTACGAGCGCAACACGCTCACGAACCAACATTTGCGACAGGCCGGTATCGAAGTGATTGAGATACAAGGGTTCGAGCTGGGACGCGGCAGGGGCGGAGGCCACTGCCTCACATGCCCCCTCGAGCGTGACGCATAAGGAGACAACATGGTGCCCGATCTCTCCGGCAGGAGTTTCGTCAAGGTGATCGACTTTGAGCCAGCCGAGCTCAGCTATCTGATCGAGCGCGCTGCAGTTCTCAAGGCAGAGAAGGCTGCTGGCGTTGAGACACCGATGCTGTCAGGCAAGAACATCGCTCTGATCTTCGAGAAGACCTCTACAAGGACAAGAGCTGCGTTCGAGGTTGCTTCCTACGACCAGGGGGCTCACGTGACCTATCTCGATCCGAGCGGCAGCCAGATGGGCCACAAGGAATCGACCGCAGATACGGCCAGGGTCCTGGGAAGGATGTACGACGCGATTGAATACAGGGGGAGCGCTCAGGAGAACGTCGAGATTCTTGCCGAGTACGCGGGTGTTCCCGTGTACAACGGTCTCACGAACGAGTGGCACCCAACACAGATGCTTGCGGATTTCCTCACGATGGATGAGCACACAGACAAACCGTTGAGAGACACGACCTTTGCCTTCCTGGGCGACGGTAGATATAACATGGGTCGCTCGCTGCTTGTCATGGGTGCACTAATGGGCTGTGACGTTCGGATGGTCGGACCGACCAAATACGCGCCTCCCGCTGATGTCATCGCGATGGCCGAAGGCATTGCCACCCAAACAGGTGCACAGATTGCGATCACTGAAGATGCCGAGGCCGGCGTTGCAGGTGCGGACTTTGTTCACGCTGACGTATGGGTATCGATGGGGGAGCCCAAGGATGTGTGGCGCTCACGGGTTGAGGAGCTTCGGACCTACCAAATCAACGCCAAACTGCTCGCCGCCACGGGCAATAGCAACACCAGATTCATGCACTGCCTCCCTGCATTCCACGACATGAACACCACTGTCGGCGCTGACATTATGGACGAGACGAACATGACAGATGGACTCGAGGTCACTCACGACGTCTTCGAATCAGGCGCGAGTATCGTCTTCGATCAGGCTGAGAACCGCATGCACACCATCAAGGCCGTCCTCGTCGAAACACTGACCTGACTCAGGGCCCAGCGTCACTCACCCTGGCTGCCAGAACGAACTGTTGCTGCACCATGCCAGTGGTGCATGTGCTCCCATGTCAGCTCAATCACCAGTATTGCGGCCACGATTGCAGCTGTCGCCACCGCACTGATGCCCGAGGTCACCCAGACCACGATAATCAATCCGATGCCCACACCAATGCGCAGCAGGAAGATCTGTGGCAACGAGCGGAGTACCGAGGCAACGATCGATACGAGCACCAGCGCAACCCCGAGGGCCATCGCGACTCCCATCACGGTGCTGAGCGGCTCGTCTGGATGCACAACAACCTCTTCGGCCGCTACAGCGAAGAACACGATGCCAACGATGATCGGGAAGTGAAGGACCGAATAGGCGTCCCGGCCGAATCTCCCTCGCGCCTGTCCTTGTTTCTGTGCAAAGACGGTCTCTACGAACGGTGCTGCCTTGTCGAAGTAGGACCACCACAAAGCTGCCGCGACGATGAACATGAGGCTGAGAGAAATGAGGTGGATCGTGTCACGTGGGACGTCCGCAGCTGCAAGCCCGATTCCGACGATTGATTCTCCCAATGCAATGATCACAAGCAGACCGAAACGCTCAGCAAAGTGCTTTGCATCGATGGCGAAAGTTCCCTTCCCCGCATTGATAACACTGAACACGTCGAGGCTCGCTGCTGCCACCCAGAGGACTCCAAGCCATGGTGCGGACAGGAAGCCTCCGATCATCACAAAAAGCGCGGCGAGGAATGAGAGTGGGAAGAACGTGGCGAACGCAGCCCTCTGATCGGGATGGGGCTTTGATGCAACCCAGTAGAAGCCAGCCGCAAGCATCCGGACAGCAAAGTAGGCGATCCCGAACCAGACCGAACCTTCACCAAATGCGTCTGGAACCTCAAGACCCATGAACAGGGTTGCGCCCATTGCGGCAAGAAGGAAGAGCCGGATGGGCGCACCATCTGTCCCCGTCCAGTTGGTCGTCCATGTGTAGATGGACCAGGCCCAGTAGAGGAGCCCCAGTAGGAATGCACCCTTCGCGAACCCAACAATGGTCGGATCTGAGTGGATGAAGCTGACGACCTGAGTGATGGCAAACACGTACACGAGGTCGAAGAACAATTCGAGTGTGGAAGCGTTTCTCTCGGTTCCGCCGAGGACAGCGTCTGGGTTGGACATCGGCGTGAGCATAGGCCTTCGGGCCGGTCTCGGTCGCGGACGTCCGTGCCGGCTCGAATCAGTGGTCGTCCACGGCGCGACGGGTTCGCAGTCGATGAGCAGGAGAAGACTCAGCGACTACGAACCCGTACTGCGATTCAGACCTTTTGGTCGGCGAGGGCAGTATCGGATTCCTGCACGTCGGCCCGAGCAGGCTCGACGATCAGATTTGGGAGTATCCGATTGAGCCATCCGGGAATCCACCAGTTCTTGTCGCCGAGTAGCTCCATGGTTGCTGGCACGAGCAGCATCCTCACGATCGTGGCGTCGATAGCGACCGCAGCTGCGAGTCCCAATCCAAGAACCTTGATCGTTCTCATGTCCTCGAGGATGAAGCTGCCGAACACGAACACCATTATCAGGGCAGCTGCGGTAATCACACGTGCCGTTGCCGCCAGCCCGTCCGCAACAGCTTGGCTGTTGTTTCCACTGCGGTCGTACTCCTCGCGGATGCGAGTCAGCAGGAACACTTCGTAGTCCATCGAGAGCCCGAACACGATCGCGAACAGCATCATCGGGATGAACGGTTCGATCGGTCCTGGTTCGATGCCGAGGATCGAACCTCCCCAGCCCCACTGGAACACTGCAACAACGATTCCATAGGCTGCACCTATTGCGAGCAGGTTCATGAGCACAGCCTTGAGCGGTACGAGCACGGATCGGAACACGGCCATAAGGAACAGGAAGGAGATCAACAGGACAGCTCCGTAGAAGTACCAGATCCGTTCGGATAGATAGTCGGAGAAGTCGATGTTGGCTGCAACGGGTCCTGTGATGAGGATGTCCGTCCCCACCGCATCATTGATCGGAGGCACGACATCGGCGCGCAGCGTGTGCAGGAGGTCGGTCGTCGCCTGATCCTGAGGTGACGTTGCAGGTGTCACCCTCCACAAGATTGCCGTGGGCTGTTGCGGATCGTTTGGGATACCTGGTGAGACCTGGGCAATACCGTCGACCTGTGAAAGGGTGCCCGATACCGCCTGCATCTCCATGAGGTTGGCGTTCTCGGGGAGTTCGGTGATCAGTATCAGGGGCCCGTTCGCCCCTGGCCCGAAGCCCTCCTCGAGGAGATCGTATGCCTGTCTGGTGGTGCTTTCCTCCGGGTCGTTCCCTGCGTCAGCAAAGCCGAGCTGAATGGAGAAGACAGGTACGGCCATGATCATGAGCAGCAGCGTTGCTGAGACCGTGATGATCACAGCTCGTCGTTGGACAAACCGACTCCATCTGTACGACGTCGTCTCTTCCAATGGCTTGTCAGACGTCAGGCGGACGGTCTTGTGAAGCGGCCCCTTGAAACGGCCGGCGATGACAACGATCACAGCAAGCACGGCCCCGAACCGTAGGAACGGGATATCGAGCGCAACGCCCACGAGAGCGAGAGCAACCAGGAGCGAGCCGATGAGGCCGCTCCACCGGGTGATCTGGATACGTTGTCCCGCGAGGCCGATGAGGGCCGGCAGCAGTGTCACTGATGCAACCATCGTGAGCAGTACGGTTGTCGCGGCGGCGAACGCCAATCCCGTGACGAATGTGATACCCATGAGGAGCATGCCCATAAGTGACACGATGACGGTGACTCCCGCGAACAGGACTGCACGCCCGGCGGTGTCGAGGGATGCGGCCACCGACTCGGCAACTGACTCCCCGGCGTCGAGGTGTTCCTGATATCTTGTGACGATGAACAGGGCATAGTCGATGCCGACGCCAAGACCGATCATGATGCCGATGGTTGCGGCGAAGTCAGGCATTTCAATGATGTTGCTCAGCAATGCGGTAGCGAGTACACCTGTCCCGACCCCTGCGAGCGCAGTTGCGATTGGGAGTCCCATTGCAAGCACTGACCCGAATGAAGCGATCAGAATGAAGATGGCGAATGCAATGCCAAGCATCTCTGAGTTCGGTGGTTCGCGAAGGCGGAACATGTCGCCGCCGAGGGCCATTTCGAGGCCGTCGATTTCCGGGGCGAGGGCGGTGATCTCCTCCCCGATCCTCGCGCCGTCCTCCGTGGTGGTACCCGGCTCAAGGACAAGTTGGGCGAACGCGATGTTTCCTACGTTCTCACCTGATGTGGAGATCTGGCTTGCACCGATTGGGGAGTAAGGACTGATGACGTTGACGACACCATCGATCTGACTTGTGTCCTCAAAGAGTTCGGTCATCGCCGATTGGATTGCTGGATCAGATACTCCCTGATCTGCCTTGAATACGATCGTCCCTGAATCCCCTCCGGCGCTGGGGAATTCAGTCGCAAGAATCTCGAGGCCCTGGCTGCTTTCGGATGCCGGTGCTGTGATACTCGAGGTGAATGCAGGGCCGATGGTGAGCATTCCAACAACAAGGAGTGCCACGGCGATCAGCCAGGCAGCGATGTAGCGCCAGGGATGTGAGGATGCGTAGTAGCCGAGTCGGGCGAGCATAAGTACTCCTAAATGAGACATTGTGACTTAGATGAGACATAGTGTATCATATGTGAGAACCTACTACACGACGGAGACTGAAACGTGACAAACCCTCAGGTGCAGCGCACCCATGAACTCATGTTGAATGCGGCCGGATCGCTGCTGTCAGCTGGCGGGCCAGAGGCCGTGACACACCTTCGTGTTGCAGAGGAGTCTGGTGTTGCGCGGGCGACTGTCTATCGCCACTGGAGCACTCGTGCAGACATCCTCCTTGACCTCCTGCGGCGAGGCGCAAATCTGAGCCTCGATCCTCCCTCTGGGGACTTGGCTCTGGAGGAGAGGGTTACCGGTGTGCTTGAGGCGTTCGCCGCTGCACTCAGAAGCGAAGGTGGTCGGACCCTCAGCGCCATGATTGGTCTTGCAGAGTGGGACGAGGAAGTGTTCAACGCATTGGAACGGATGACGGAATTCGGTCCGAGAATACTCAGAAGACTCCTCGCAGCGGGAGTGGACGATGGAGAACTCGTTCAAGGGACCGACGTTGACATGCTCGCGGACCGGCTGATTGGTCCGCTCTACCTGAGACGACTCCTGTACCACGATGACCTCACCGATGGATATGTCGGTAGGCTCGCGTCGGTCACACTTGCGCCACACCTTGTGTCATGAGGTCGATCGAGCTTCATCCAAGCTTCACAGTGGTCGAACCTTGTCTTGATGTTCCCATGCTTTGCTGTTCTTAAGCAACCGAAAGGAACACGTCATGTGGAAGAGATCCATGGTCGTGATTAGTGGAGCCGTGCTCGCGGTTTCGCTACCGACTGCAGCATTCGCATTGGTGACTGAGGGCAGCGAAGCTCCGGTGAAGGCGGATACACAGGTCGCCGTCCAGATACAGGAAGAGGTACAGACCCAGATACAGGACGAGGACCAGGTGCAGAGCCAGGTTATGGACCGCAAGCAGTTGAGACTGCACGTTGAGACCGGGCCACCTGTGGGCACCGAGCCGACGCAGACCCGACTGCGCGAACATCAGGAGATGGGAATGGCGAATCCGGATGCGCCGATGGGGAACCAGGACGCTCTGCGCGGCAATCCCGATGCCCCGATGCTTGGCGACGGGACCGGAGAGTGTATTCACGACGGTGATCCGATCGGCACAGGACCCCACGGTCCAGGCGGGGGATCCAACGGGTAGGTACTCTCAAGCGATCTCGGAAGGGCGTGACCCGGCTCCGTTGGCACGCCCTTCCGCCGCGCCGGGCTATCGCTACGCCAGCGTCCACCAGGAGAGTCTCGTAGAATGGCTCTCATGGCATATGACGAATATCTGGCACAGAGAGTCCGTGATGTCATCGGCGCCGAGGTTGGCGTTGATGAGAAGAAGATGTTCGGCGGTCTTGCGATCCTGCTCGATGGGAACATGGCCGTTGGCGTCTCGGGTGACGAGTTGATGGTCAGGGTTGGCGTGGATGCCTTCGATGAGGCTCTCACCAATGAGGGAGTGCGCCCATTTGAGATGTCAGGAAATCGGATGAACGGCTGGATTCTCGCTGGTGGCGTGGGAATTGCTGAGGACATAGATCTTGAGCGCTGGGTTGGGGTTGGTATGGACTACGCAGGGTCTCTCCCACCGAAGTAGTAACGCTGCTATGCGTTGCGGAGGCGGAGATGTGCCCTGAGAGCAGGGAGCACGCGTATGTCTTTCTCGCGCCCAGCTGCTTCTTTGGATCGAATCACGTCGATCAGGCTTGCAACGGGTACGTCCATTCCCCCGTATCTCATCACGACCACAGATTCGTCGAGATCGTCATAACCGGTTGTTCCATCAGGTCGCATCGCGATGTCGAGAGGTCCCG
Source organism: Actinomycetes bacterium (assembly GCA_023336875.1). Classification (GTDB taxonomy): domain Bacteria; phylum Actinomycetota; class Acidimicrobiia; order Spongiisociales; family UBA5794; genus B3-G11. Next base: position 871 of record JAMBLH010000106.1, on the reverse strand, counting down.
CTTCGGTCACCAGCGTCGTCGTCACCATCTCGCTCAGCCATGTGGCGGTGACCCCACCGGGTATCTCGACTCCGCCTGGCGGCCCATCCGGAACTCGGAATCGAGCGTTGAGTTCGCGCAGCGCCTTTGCCAGCCTCTTCAGGTTGCTCGCGCTGGGTTCGGGAGTCACGTCCATGTCCCGCGTGGGTGGAATCGCGACTTGGTGGAGCTCTGCGGCGAACCCACCGATCACGACATATTGCACCTTGTGGCGAGCGAAGGCTCGGATGATCGCTGAAGCGTCGACATCTGGAGTTGGCATCAGTGACCTTGGATGCGCCGTTGTCGCTGGTTCTCAACTCGAGTTCGACTCTCCGCTTCGAGCTCCGCTTGGCGAGAGGGTGGAAGTGTCCTCATGAACGCCTTGAGTGTCGCATCGTGGTAGTCGAGAGGCTCGAGGTGTATGCGCATCTCGAAGCCGGCAGCAGCGAGAAGTCTCTGAAGCGTGGGGAGGGTCGGTTCCTTTCGGCCCGTTTCGTAGGAGGAGACGGATTGCTGAGTGACGCTGGCTGCGGTTGCGAGCTCCTTCTGCGTGATGTCCGCCTTGTCGCGAGCCAGCCTCAGCAGACCGGCAGCGAGCGTCGGAGCAGGATCGAATTTTCCCATAAGCACAGCGTACACAACCTTTCGTATGTTTACAACCGATGGACTGTATAAATTCGAAAGGTTGTGTAGGCCTTTAGGTGCGTGAGAATTTCGAATGCCTGTCGTGGAGCGCTACTAGGGCGCCCGCCGTATAATCACGACCCCACACGACGCGGGGTGGAGCAGTCTGGTAGCTCGTCGGGCTCATAACCCGAAGGTCGCAGGTTCAAATCCTGCCCCCGCTACG